>JAKLEY010000062.1 GCA_022711455.1 Candidatus Cloacimonadota bacterium | reverse complement strand
ATTTTTTTAGGGCATTGCAGCTTGTGATCTCAAAGGGCACCAAAACCTCAAACCCGATCATGATCAAAACGCCGGTTCTGCACTTCAGCAAATCCCAGATCATAAAGAAGGGACTGGAACTGGGTGCTCCTTTCGAGCATTCCTGGAGTTGCTACAGGAATAATGACAAAGCCTGTGGCACCTGTGACAGCTGTTTCCTGCGGATGAAAGCCTTCCGTGAAGCTGGTATTCAGGATCCTATCCCCTATCAGGAAGCTTGAACATGAAAAAGATATTGATCATTCTCACAGGTGGCACCATAGCCATGAAAGCATCTCCCAGCCTGGGAGTTGTCCCCACATCAGATTTTGCTCAGTTTCTGAAATCATTTCCCCAGCTCGAAAGGGTCGCGGACGTTGAAGTGATGGACTATTCAAACATCCCCAGTCCCTATATGACGCCTGACCTGATGTTTGATCTGGCTAAAACAATCGATCTCAAGATCGTTGATTATGACGGAGTGGTGATCACTCATGGCACGGACACATTGGAAGAGACCGCCTTTTTATGCGATCTGGTGCTCACTACGCGAAAACCTGTTGTTTTCACTGCAGCAATGCGCAGCGGGAGCGATCTGGGTTTGGACGGACCCCGCAATATCATTGGCGCGGTGAGGGTTGCCAGTTTTATAGATTCCAGGGATAAAGGTGTTTTGGTGGTGATGAATGATGAGATTCACACAGCCAGAGACGTTGTGAAGAGTGATTCCGGAAAAGTGGGCGCCTTCATGTCTTTGGGCTACGGCCCTCTGGGAAGCGTCGATCCGGATCGTATAGTATATCACCGCAATGCCTTATATAGAGAATGTGTTTGGACAGATCGGATCGAGACCAATATTGACCTGATCAAAGCCACTGCGGGTTTTGATGGCAGATACATCCGCTGTTCGATTGAGCACCGGGCCAAAGCGATTGTGATCGAAGCATTTGGCAGGGGGAATTTGCCGGACTATCTGGTTCCGGATATCAAGGCAGCACTGGATGCGGGAATCCTTGTCTTTATCTCGACCCGCACCTACACCGGAAGAGTTCTGCCGGAATACGGCTATGAGGGTGGAGGCAAGGCTTTGGAAGACCTGGGAGCGATTCTGACCAGCGACATGAAGGGCTGCAAAGTACGGCTTAAATTGATGGCTTTGTTTGGCAAGTATGGAGACGCGGACACAGTTCGCAGGTTCTTCCTGCAGAACAGAGATTAGAATTCCACCAGACTTTTTTCTGCAGCCCGGTCACAAGCCGGGCTTTCGCTTTTTCTGCTTGGTGCAGCCTGAGATCTGAGGGTCAATTGCCACCCGCAATAAGGCAACCCTCCTGTATCCTCAAGGCATGCCTGGAGCGTGCCTGCAGCTGACCAGCAAGCAGGGGAGATTCCCTTATTCCATAAATAGTTACGAGTTCAGGACAGATCAGCTCAGAAGACGCAAGCGCACGATATCAAACTGGTAAAGCATAGCCCTGGGTAGCTGGAGAATCGCCTCCAGAATGCTATACAGAGAAGGACTTTCCAGCTTTTTTATAATATGGATCATTCCCTCTTCAGTCGATATGGTTTGGATGATATCAGACAGGTTATAGGTCTTGGTCTTCCGGTCTTTGGTCTTGGTAAAAAGGAATTCCTGCTGCTGAAGAAAAGCGTGAATTGCCGCGTTGATAGCCTCCTCATGCCCTGGATCAAAATTGATCCTGAGTTCTTCAAGCAGAGGGATCAAAGCGGTTTGACGTTTATGTAAAGCTTCCACACCCAAAATCTCAAAATCAGGGATGCGCAGTTCATTGAAATGAGCGATTATCTCTTGCGGCAGATAGATCCGGAAAAAGGAGATGTCAAAATATTCCTGTTCTCCGCTCACACCCACCGGCAGGGGTGGTGAAAGGCTGACCTTGGGGTGAGGGCTAAAGCCTTGAGTGAATACGGTTTCCAGCTTAACGATACCTATCCAGCGAAAGAGCATCCGCATCCAATCCAGATGGGAAATTAAGCGGAGCATTCCAGCCTTGCGATAACTGACCCGATAGTGATATTGTTCCTGCAAGCGGCGTGAAGTCTCCAAAGCCGACGGGATATTTGCCGGGGGGACAATTCTGACTGAGTCGGTTGCATCGGTGGTTCTTACGCTCTCATCACAGACTCCACAGAGGCTGCAAAGCTCTCTGCAGTCATCGGTGAGATCTGCCTTTCTGGCTTTATGGAGCTCTGAAATGAAGAAACTGCGGCAGACACCTGTGTCCACGAATTCCCAGGCAGCGGGTTGGTCCGGGTCTTTTGAGGCAAGATACTGTTCCGCGGACAGTTCGCATTCCTCAAAAGCTCTGCGCCAGATACTGAAGTCAAAGAATTCATTCCAACCGTCAAAGCTGGCTCCCAATAGCCAGGCTTTGTGGATCACCTTTGCGGTATTGAGGTCACCCCGACTGAGCAATGCCTCCAGCAGCGAGGATTCCAGCTCATGATACTTGATCTTGATATAGCGTTTCTTGATGAAATGCTGTTTTACGCGCAGGATTCTGGCCAGGCTCTGTTCCAGAGGCGCAAAAGACTCCCATTGGAATGGCGTGAAAACCTTTGGCACAAAAGGAGATAGCGTTACATTTATCTGAACTTTCTTCTTCCCAACACTCTCGATCTTTTCGATCAAATCAATGATCCCGTCTATGTCTTCCTCAGTTTCAGTGGGCAAGCCGATCATGAAATAAAGCTTGATCTTCTGCCAGCCCAGATCGATGGCAACCGAGGCTCCGCGCAGGATTTCCTCTTCGATGAGGTTTTTATTGATCACGTTACGCAAGCGCTGGCTTCCGGCCTCGGGGGCAATGGTGAGACCTTCGCGTCCCAAACCGCGCAGGATTGAGACCAATTCATTATCTAAAGAATCGACCCGTAGCGAGGGCAGGGAGATGTGTGTTTTATTGGTGTCTATCGAATTGAATAGATTGAGAAGCAAGGGTTTGATGCACGAATAGTCGCTTGATGAGAGCGAGATCAAACCTGCTTCGTCCCATCCGCTATCCCTGATCTCGCGCAGGATGTTTTCCAGCAGATCATCCGCATTGCGTTCCCGCACAGGACGATAGATATATCCGGCATGACAGAATCTGCAGCCCCGGCTGCAACCTCGCATGATCTCTGATACCATGCGGTTGTGCGTTGCCAATTGCCAGGATTGAAGCTGAGGACTGTGGATCGCTTCGCCTTTGTGGAACTTGGCATATTTGCGGGCTTTGATCCGGAAGTCGGGATTCTCTGTGATCATAGCATCATGGATCGCAGGCACATAGCAGCTTTCCAGTTTGGCCAGAGCCTGCAATCTGTCCTCTTTTCCGGGATTGGCATGCAGAAGCTCTGCAATCTCGACAATCCCCTCTTCCGCTTCACCCAGGAAAAAGACGTCTATAAACGGAGACAGAGGCAGTGGGTTTGAGACACATGGCCCCCCTGCCAAGACGATGGGGTGCGTTGCATTACGCTCGGATGCAAGAACCGGCAGGCCCGACAGATCCAGCAGTTCAAGCACGTTGCTGAAATTCAGCTCGGTTTGAAGAGTGATACCAAGCACATCGAAAGCAGCATGGGGCATCCTGCTTTCAAGACCAAAAAGCGGCAGCTTTTCCTCTCGCATGAGCTTGATCATATCCACCCACGGCAGATAGCTGCGGTCTGCCATGGCCCAGGGTATGCGGTTTATTATCGAATAAAGGATTTTGAGCCCAAGATGAGAAATCCCCAGCTCATAAATATCAGGAAAAGCCAGACAGAAACGGACTTCAGCTTCTTCAAAGGCTTTGTGAATGGCGTTGATCTCGTTGTCTATGTAGCGGGATGGTTTATCCACCAAAGGCAGATACTTTTCGATCTTTACTATATTCATATTCATAATCTATCGTGACTTGACCCAAAAACAAATTGAGGTGTTAAACTGCTTGATCAGAGGGAACGCAGACGCACATTGATTCTGTGCGCGTCTCCCCAGGCTATGATGTCCTGACCGGCAGGGTCGTCTTCCAGATGGGGGATTGGCGCTTTTCCTGCCCTGATCTCAGATTGGTCAAGATCAGCCAGAGTGTTGCTGTATCGGCATTGTTGGAGATAATAGAGGTCTCCCGGTTCCAGAATGTCTTTGATCCGGTCCAGGTCATTCCAGGTGAGAACTCTATCAAAGATGGTCGTGCGGAATTCAAAGATCTTGCCTGAGCCTCGGATCTGCCGCATTGAATTCAGGATGTCTGTTGTGGAGACCATGCTTTGAGAGACAATCTGATACAGATCGATCGGAGCTTTGATGTCCATTGCCCAATAATCCACCAGATCGAGTTCGATCAGATTCGCGATCACTTCAGGGAAAGAGCCGTTTGTATCCAATTTTACCATATAGTCCATGGCTTTCAGCTTCTGCAAAAACTCTATCAATCCACTCTGGAGAGTTGGTTCTCCCCCCGTGATAGCTACCGCGCTCAGCAAACCCTTCCTCTGCTTCAGAAAATCAAGTATTTCCTGTTCAGGGATCACTTCGCTGTATCTACGAGGATCCACCAACTCCGGGTTGTGACAATAGGGACACCTGAAATTGCAGCCTTGGGTGAACACAATGGCTGTCAAACGCCCCGGATAATCCAGCAGCGAGAACTTCAGAAAGCCGCCGATGGTCAAGCTCTTGAATCCTTCATAGGGTTTCAGCGCTGTGATTTTCCACCTGATGGCGGACAGGTCTGTGTTCTTTCATGGTGTCAAAATTTATGCGGAGCTTGAATTCAGCTTTCTTGCCCTCGTTCCACTGAGAGACCGGACGCAGGTAACCAACTATGCGTGAATACACTTCTGTGCTTTTTCCGCACTTGTTGCACTCTTTGATCTCACCATCCAAATAGCCGTGCACAGGACAAATGGAGAAAGTGGGCGAAAAAGTGAAATAGGGTAAATGATAATTCGAACAGATGGTGCGGACCAGTTCGCGGATGCTGCTGCCATGCTCAACTCTTTCTCCGCCAAAGATGTGCAACACAGTCCCCCCTGTGTATTTCTGCTGCAGATCATCCTGCAGATCCAGGACTTCAAAGATGTCGTCAGAAAAGTTCACCGGAAGCTGAGTTGAATTGGTGTAAAAGGGAGTTTCTCCGCTGGGATTGGCACTGAGCAGATTGGGATAGCGCTTTTTATCCAGCAAAGCTAAACGATAACTGGTGCCCTCTGCGGGAGTGGCTTCCAGGTTATAGTTATTACCCGTCTCTTCCTGAATCTCGATCAATCTGGCACGCAGATGATCCATCACCTTCAGCGCAAATTCCTTGCCCTGTTTTGATCCGAGACCTATCCTCAGAAAGTTCAGACAGGCTTCATTCATGCCAATCAGGCCGATAGTGGAAAAGTGGTTCTTCCAAAAGGTTTGGGTCCGTTCCTTGATGGAGGATAAATAATACTTGGTGTAGGGATATAATCCGCTGATCGTGTATCTTTCCAAAACCTTGCGTTTGATTTCAAGCGAGTTTTTGGCCAGGAGCAGAGCTTCATCCAGACGGAAGAAGAAATCTGCTTCGTCGGAAGCCAAATGCCCGATCCGGGGTAGATTGAGAGTGACCACACCGATGGACCCGGTGAGTGGATTTGCTCCGAAAAGCCCACCGCCTCTTGCTTCCAGCTTTCTGGTGTCCAAACGCAAGCGGCAGCACATTGATCGGGCATCATTGGGATCCATGTCCGAATTCACGAAGTTCGAGAAATATGGGATGCCATACTTGGCTGTGGCTTGCCAAAGGTAATCCAGAGTTGGGTTCTCCCAGTCAAAGCTCTTCGTTATGTTATAAGTTGGAATCGGAAAAGTGAAGACTCTGCCTTTGGCGTCTCCTTCGATCATGACCTCTAAAAAAGCACGATTGATCATATCGATCTCAGGCTGAAAATCACTGTAACACTTGTCCTGCGGCTCTCCTCCAATGATCACAGGACTGTCTTTATACATATCAGGAGCAAAGAGATCCATGGTGATATTGGTGAAAGGAGTCTGAAATCCCACGCGCGTGGGAACGTTTATATTAAAGATAAATTCCTGCAGAGCCTGCTTGACGTCTTCATAACTGAGCTTATCGTAGCTGATGAATGGTGCCAGGAGGGTGTCAAAGCTGGAGAAAGCCTGTGCCCCGGCAGCCTCTCCCTGCAATGTATAAAAGAAATTGACGATCTGTCCCAAAGCACTGCGGAAATGTTTGGCAGGCGCGCTTTCGACCTTGCCCTCTGCCCCGCAGAAGCCCTTGGTGAGCAGATCCATCAGATCCCAACCCACACAATAGACTGAAAGCTGGCCCAGATCGTGGATATGCAGATCACCGCTAACGTGAGCCTGACGTATCTCCGGAGGATAGATCTTGTTCAACCAATACATTTTGCTGACTTCGGAGGCTATGTAGTTGTTCAGACCCTGCAGGGAATAGGCCATGTTCGAGTTTTCATTCACCTGCCAATCCAGCTTCTCCAGATACTGATCGATGAGCTGAACTCCGGCCGTGGACACCAGTTCACGGATCCGGGAATGCTGATCTCTGTATATGACATAAGCTTTCGCAGTTTTCTTGTATGGTGAAGCCAGCAGGACTTCTTCCACGATGTCCTGAATCTTCTCTACATCAGGCAATTCATCCGTGATCAATTGGAGGATGAGATTCATCACCCGCATGGTCAGAACATCAGCCAGTTCCCTGTCAAATTCACCTGTGGCCTGGCCTGCCTTATATATGGCATCAGCTATCTTCTGCCGATCAAAAGATACAATATCTCCATTTCGCTTCCGAATCTGCGAGAACATCTATGTTCCTCCCCTAAGTCTATATCAAGAACTCATTAATTTATAATTATTTACGACGTTTTGCACGGATTTTGCAAAACCGGACAGATCGCATTGAAAGTCATTAAAATCAAGACTTATGAATTCTGTCAAGACTATTATCCCGAATTTTTGTAGTGTTTTTTCCACCCTTGTGGAAGCATTCGCAGGCTTAAGACTTTAGCCTCATCACCTGCAAGCAAGACATTAAAGAGAATTTGGGGGCTGCCGGAAGAAAGATTTTCTTGACTTTTAAGCTCTTGAAAAATTAGAGGATTAAAGCTCCTGATCCGGATCACGCAAGCTTATAGTGCTGATATTGTTAGCGATTGGGACAAGATAACTGAATTTATTTAAAGTGAGATAAATACGCATGAACAAGGACTTTATACGTCCCCTGATTTTAGTGATCTGCACCATATTGGTTTTGGGTGTGATCGCTCAATTGATTCCCGGTTGCGAGCAGGGGAAATTCAAACTCAAGCCCTTCCGTTGGTTTGGTCATCTGAAAAGTATCGGTGAAACTGATTCCACCTCTGCGGCAGTGGTTAAAGCTGCTCAGATCGACAGCCATCTGCTTCCCCTGGAACCCTTTTGGGAAGAGTTAAACAAAGCCAGAGAAGGTGGATCGGTGCGAATAGCATATTTTGGGGATTCCATCATTGAGGGTGATCTGATCACTGCCCGCCTGAGATACAACCTTCAACAGCAATATGGAGGTAAGGGAGTTGGGTTGGTGCCAATAACTTCGATCACTGCCGGATTCCGCCAAACTATCAGACACAGTTTTGCACCCAATTTTGAGACTATCTCACTGATGACCAAAGATGGAGCAGCTGCCCCGGGCCTGGGAGGCTATGTTTTCATTCCCAGAAACTACTACATTGTGGATAAGGCCATCGAAACCAAGGTGGAAACAGACTCCACAGCAATAACAGACAGTCTGTCAAGCCCGGAACCTAAGCCAGAGCCCAAACCTGAGCCAGTCAAAACCAAAACCAGACTTTACGTGGACACAGCTCCCTGGGTGGAGTATTCGGCTGTTTCCATCCCCGGTGGTGCAGACAACTTTCAACAGATACGGTTGTTTTACAGCAACGCATCCAGCGCCAGTACCGTTTCGGTCTCTATGGATGGACGGGCTTCCACCCAGCACAGACTATCTGCCGGTAATGGTGTACAGGTCCTGAACCTGAGCCCCGCAAGCCCGGTAACCAAGATCAGGCTGACCTTTAATGCCCTGGATCCAATTCATCTATATGGTGTCTCATTTGACAATCCCACGGGCGTTTACGTGGACAACGTCTCGGTTCGGGGTTATTCCGGAATGTACTTCAACGCCATCCCCGAGGATAAGATCAAAGCTTTCCAGCGCGCTCTGGATTATGACCTGATCATTCTGCAATATGGGGAAAATGTATCCAATCCCGGCACCACCGATTACAGCTTTTATCACAAGGGCATGATCAAGACGGTGAACTATCTGAAACAAGCAATGCCTGACGTTCCTATCCTGCTGATCAGCGCGCATGACAGGAGCGTCAGGAAAGGCGCAGATTATGTGACCTCGCCTGACATCCCAATCCTGGTGACAACCCAGGCAAAGATCGCAGCCGACACAAAAAGCGCGTTCTGGAATCTCCTTGATGCCATGGGAGGTTTGAACTCGATGCGAACCTGGGTTCAGAGCAATCCACCCCTTGCCTCCAAGGATTTTACCCATTTCAATCGCGCGGGAGCAGACAAAATAGGTGATCAGCTCACAAAGGTCTTAAATAAAAGTAAATGATGCGTTTTCCCAGAATTGAACTCCTGATCCTGTTTATGTTGCTTGCTATTGGCATCGCGATAGCAGGGGATTCCATAGACGAATCAGACATCGATCAGAGCATTCTGGACGAACAATATCCGCATAGCATCGACACTTTGGAAGAGTTTATCCAAAGCTACTATCTGCTTCTGGACAGTGATGAATACCTGAGGAAATATAGTTTTCTGAACACAGAAGCCAACCTGATCCAGGGGGACAGTCTGGCTTTAAACTCTTTCTATACAAAGCTTATAGCCCTGCGCAGCGGTTTGGTGGACCGCGTGAATGTCTATCAGATCGGAGATTCCCACATCCAGTCCGGATACTTTGCCGGAACAGCCAGAAGCGCTTTACAGAAGCACTTTGGCAATGCCGGAAGGGGATTGTCCTTCCCATACAGACTGGCTGGCACCAATCAACCCGACGACTACCGCATCTCCTCCAGCAAAGCCTGGACCCGCAACAATCTGACTGTCGGTATAGCGGGCTACACTGTCAAATCTAAGCAGAGCGGAATCTTGTCTTTAAAAACCAACGATTTCTTTGGCAGCGGCAACAAACATGATCTGATCAGAGTGATCAGCAACAACGATAAATATCTGTGGAGTAATTCAAAACAGACAGCCAGCATCGATAAACTCGCCGATATATATATTCACACTTTGAATCTGGATCAATTGACCTCGGTGACCGATCTTACCTTTAGTAATCCCGAGGGTCAGGAAACTGATCTCTATGGTATACTATTGGAGAGCACAGAACCGGGTCTGCTCTACCATTCCACGGGTGTGAACGGGGGATCATTCGACAATCTGGAAGCCTATCACCCTCTGTTTTCCCAGATCCCGGCTCTGAAACCGGATCTGATCATTGTTTCCCTTGGAACAAACGATGCCCAGGGCAATTATCGGGCAGAGGTCTTCAAGGCTCAAATGCAGAAGTTCATGCGCCGCTTGAAAGAACACAATCCCGAGACTCCGGTGCTGTTCACTCTCCCACCGGACACCTTCAAACGCGGCGGGATCAATCAGGACATCTATAAAGTGGGTTCTGAGCTCACAAGCTATGCCCGTGCAAACGGTTACGCGGTCTGGGATCTTGCCACTGTGATGGGAGGCAAAGGCTCGGTGCGCCTGTGGAAAGCCAATGCCCTTGCTGCCAATGACATGATCCATTTCTCGCCCAAAGGCTACATGCTGCAGGGTTATTTGTTTTATCAAGCCTTGATCCGGGGCTACAAAAAATTCACTGAAACACCAAGGTAACAATATCTTATGAAGATCTATCTCGATTGGTTCCTGAACATACTGGCCTACAACCCCAAACAGCCACTGCTCTTCAACAGCTCCTTCTTCCTCTTCTTCTTTCTGGTGATCATGATCTTCTATCCTTTGCTGGCCGGAAGGATCAAGACCCGCACCTGGTATCTGATGCTGTTTTCTCTCTATTTTTATTACAAAACCAGTGGTGTATTCGTGCTGCTTTTACTGGTGACCTCGGGTGTGAACTTTCTGCTTGGCGCACAGATACATAGATCTTCCACGCCGACAGGCAGAAAGCTGCTGATGTGGCTGAGTGTGCTGTGGAATCTGGGCTCCCTGGGCTATTATAAATACAGCAATTTCCTGATCGACACCATCAACCAGATCGCGGGTGGAAATCTGCCCATGCTGGATATCTTTCTGCCGGTGGGAATCTCATTTTTCACCTTCCAAACCATGAGTTACACAATGGATATCTACTTCCGTAAACTTGAGCCCATCAAGAGTTTCAAGGATTTTGTGTTCTTTGTGAGCTTCTTTCCCCAGCTGGTGGCGGGGCCGATCGTTCGCGCAAGCTGGTTTATCCCCCAGATCAACAAACATCTGAATCTGGACAAAGAGACCATGGCCAAGGCTTTGACCCTGATCTTTGCAGGATTGATCAAGAAAGGCGTGATCGCGGATTATATCAGCATCAATTTCGTTGATAGGGTGTTTGACAGTCCGGCTTTGTTTTCCGGGCTCGAGAACCTGATAGCCGTTTATGGATACGGTTTGCAGATCTACTGTGACTTCAGCGGATATTCCGATATTGCCATCGGACTGGCTTATCTGATGGGATTTGAACTGGCAGCGAATTTCAACGCGCCTTATGTGGCTTCCAGCATCACAGATTTCTGGCATCGCTGGCATATTTCGCTTTCCACCTGGCTCAGAGACTATCTCTACATTCCTCTGGGTGGAAACCGTAAAGGTAAACTGCGCCAATATATCAACCTCTTTATCACAATGCTCCTGGGAGGTCTGTGGCACGGAGCAAGCTGGAACTTTGTGTTTTGGGGAGCGCTGCATGGCTTGGGGCTGATGTTTGACAAGGTCTGGCTTTCTTTGGGTATAGCCAAAACCCGCATTATGAAAGTGATCGGAGTGATCGTCACCTTCAATTTTGTCTCCTTTGCCTGGATCTTTTTCCGGGCTCGCTCTTTTGCTGATGCGGGGCTTATGCTCACGAGGATATTTACTGAGTTCAAAGCGCCTCTGTTCACTCAATGGATAGTGGAATACAGCCCTGTGGCATTCCTGATCGCTTTGGGTTATCTCATCCATTGGATCCCAAAGCGCGCAGTTTCAGGATTTGAAAAGAGCATGGTAAAAGTGCCGGTCTATGCCCAGTCCATCATCCTCGCTTTAGTGATCTGGGTCGTGTTTCAGGCAAAATCTGCAGATATCCAGCCCTTCATCTACTTTCAGTTCTAAATCGGAGTAGTGTCGCATGCCGTTGCGACGACAACACCGCACAGTCAGTTCGGATCGGCATCCGAACCTACGTAGTGTCGCACTCTGATGCGACAACAATACTGCACAGTCAGTTCGGATTGGCATCCAAACCTACGTAGTGTCGCACTCTGATGCGACGACAGACCGCACGGTCAGTTCGGAACAGAGTCCGAACCTACA
>JAKLEY010000061.1 GCA_022711455.1 Candidatus Cloacimonadota bacterium | reverse complement strand
CGACGTCCACATTGTGCAGGATGTTCTTGTGGGTGAGCTGAACGGCTTTGGGCTCCTTTTCGCTTCCTGAAGTGAACAAGATCACCGAGACTTCGTCCAGGGGGCCATGGTGCACCATATTCTTGAGGATGGCAAAGGGAAGCTTGGAGATCGCGGCAGCCTTCAATTTGGAGACTATGGTCACCTTGGCCAGAATGTCTTCCACAAAGATCATGTGATCGATGGGCTGCAGATTGAGCTTTTCCAGCAATTTCTTGCTGGTGATGATGTATTTGAAGTTGCACTTGTTTCTGGCATACAAGCAGTTTTCGATCGCGCCGGTGGCATAGTTGATCATCACAGGGATCTTGCCGTTCATAAGAGTACCCAGAATTCCCAGCATCGCGCCCATTGAGGTTGGCAGTAGAATGCCCAGATATTTGCCGGGGATGTGGCTGATATGCTCTTTCAGGATGAGGGAAGCAATCAGCATTCTTCCGTATTTATAATCCACTCCGGTTGCTTTGTCATGCACGGCAAAGCGGTCAGAATGTTTCTTTGCGGTCTGCATCACTCGTTGATGTAGTTGTAACATTGCTTGCTCCTAATTTATAAGGTGTAGCCAATCTTTGAGCAGGAATTCCAGCCTGCCGATCAATAAAGAAATACGGGCCATGACTGTGTATCCGAAGGATGCGCCGAAACTGATCATCAAAAACCAGATTCCGATCTTGGAGGGCACCGCGTATACCCCTTCCTGTTTCTTGCTAAAGTAAAAAAAGTAGATTCCGCAGATGGTGCCGATGATCAGCAGGAAGTTTCCGATTGTCGTAACCCCGTCTCCGCTCACCACAGGATTGATCATGGTGGCAGTAAGCTGCTGCAGAAGATCACTTTGCATATAGCGCAGAATGCTGATCCCGGCGCTGGTTCCGATCACCAAAGCCAGAGGATAACGGCTGATCCAGGTGGTTTTGGGATGGATCCGCATCAACATCATGATGCCCAACGCAGCGGGAATCAAGAGGATCAGGTTGCCGGAAAAGTCGGTGATCAGCTTTGTGAACAGATTGGGCATCAGCGTTTTATAGAATATATAGACCAGCCAGTAGGCTGCTGATAGACCCACAAAGACATGCTCTCCAAATTTGTAGAACGGATTGTCTCTGTACAGAAAGCTGAAGATACAAAAGGTGAAAAAAGCACCCAGATAAAGGCCAACAACGTTCATGATCTCAGGCATTTTTAACTCCTAAAGTGTTCTTTTCCCGGTCAGCTTTGCGTTTGCGCCAGGCTTTGAGGTTGCCGATCGCGATAAAGACAAGGATCAGCAAATGTGCAATGGATTGGGAGTCCATCTTGTTGGAAGCAGGACCCACCAAACCGAGCAGGCTTTCGTATTCCGCGGCAGCTTTCAAACCTCCCAAGAGCCCGATCAATTGGTTTTGACTGTTGATATAGGGAATGAAACCGGGAGCGGAAATGGCTGTGGTTCCGCCGGTGACACTCACACCATTCATGTCGTGCCCTGCCATGACCCATTCCTTGATCCCGGGAACTCCGGAAGATAAGGATGAGATCCAGCTGATATCTTTCAGGGTCCTGATCTTCTTCAAGGCAGGGATGTCTTGGTAGAGGGTTCCTGAATTGTCTTCCGGATAAACTGTTTCCATCGATCTTCCCATGGCTTGGATCGTAACCATTCCACCCACCTTGTAGCCAAGGTTGACGTAGTCCACACCGTACTTTTTATCCGGGAATTTCTTGAGCATTTCCGTAAAAGCTTTGTCTGCCAATTGCGGACCCTGTGGCCAGAGCGCGGTTGCAATGATGATCTGGTCTTTTTTCCAGGCATGCTCTATCATGGACATTGCCATGGGATGCAGCTCTGTCATAGTGGATGGATCATAATCGAAAGAAATGATCACAGCTTTTCCGGCAGGAGTCTTTTCGATCAGATCGTATGCCATCCTGACGTGATAAGAAACTTCGGTCTTCCAGCCGATCGGGATCAGCAAAGGGATAGTGACCGCTATCAGTAACACAAGATAGATGATCCTGCGCTCGAGCAAAGGAGTCAGCTTCATTTGTCACTCCCCAGATAAGATCTTTCGATTCCCAGGATGATCCTCAAGCTGCTGCCGATGATGCCAAGCGCGGCACTGATCATGATCGCTCTCTGAGCAGCGGAATTGGGAAATTCCATGATAAAGTCTGTCAACTTGGGCAAATGCAGGATGTTCCAGCTTTCCGGAAGCCAGCCGGTGAGCATTGCGCCAAAACTGGACCGCCCCAAAATCACTATCACCGCTGTGATCATCAGCAGATTGGACTCGAAACTGCGGATGATAAAAGCACGATAGGCTGCAGATGCAATAAAAAAGGCCAGCAGCGAGAACATAGTGGCCGAGAGGTTGGTGTAGACATATTCAAACAGATAATCGAAGGGCTTCATTCCCAGAACTGCCTGCAGGCTTTCTCCATGCCCGGCAAGTCCGGGAGCCTTCTCCATGCCCCACATGAAGCCAACAAAAAGCATCAGCACAAAGCTGATCATCCCGGCAAGGTTGTATTGCCAATTCTCGTCCCTGTTTCTGATCTTGGAAGTGTTCACCTGGATCAAGCTGATCTGGCCCAGGAGCATGGCAAAACCGCTGATGATCATGAACCAGTTTTCGAGGGTTTCGTTGATCTTGCTAAAGGGACGGTGGGGGATAAACTCGGATAGGATCACGATCATTCCGATCATGAAGACTACGACTAACGGCAGTGTGCGTTTCAAAATACCTCCCCGCTGAACCAGCCCTTGAACCAGTGTTGACCTGCTATCTCCATCACGATTCCGATCAGGATCAGCAGGATGATAAGCAGCTTGCCAAAGTCGTGTCCTTTCAGGCTTCCCAGCTGTTGGGGATCCTTTGAGAGGTAGGCAGAGGCAGCGAACAGCTCTTCACCGATCAGAGTGTAGTCACAGGATACCACAAAGAACGGTAGCTGATGGGCTTGCGCGGTTCCTGAGGTCTGGATGGCACCCGTGCTGAAACCTGTTTCTGCCAGGATCAGGGATTCCGCATAAAATGAACCGAGGAAGAAATTGGCTGCGGGTTGCTCACGAACCATGATTCCGTCTATTCCGGCAACATAGCCAAACTGGTCGTCTGTCAGATAAAAAATGTTCTTTTCTTTGTAAGCATCAGGTTTTCCGGCTGTCAAATAGGCGGCTTTCACTACTTCCCGTGCGGCTGAGAGCACCATCGAATATCTGCAGGGGACGATCAAGTCGGTATTATATTCTGCAGATTTAGCTGCCAGATGGCTCAGGATCGTGAGTGCCGCAATGGTTTGAATATCATCAAGATCGCTGATCCCGGGGACAAAGAGGATGGGCTTGCCCTTTTCCGTGGCACGGCCCACTGCTTCTTCCATGGAGTCCAAACCGCTGATCCTGCGTATGAACAACTCCTTACCACGCCTGGCCATGTTGATGTACAAGAGAATTGCGGCGCAGATGATGACCAGCAGGATGAGGAATGACAACTTACCCAAATAAAACCACTGTTCAACGGGTTTTCCGCTGCTGTCGAGGCTGAGGCTGTCTGAGCCTGTGGTCGCGATCAGCCGGTATCTGTATTCCTGTTGGGGGCTTAGTTCAGTATCGGTATAGCTACCGCTGCTGCCGATCGCGGCATGGATCTCGTTGAAAACCCCTAAGCTGTCAGCTTTTTGGATAACCACAAAGCTGGAATCAGAGGGAACTTTCCATGTCAGTGCCAAAGCCTGCCCGGCATCATAGGGCACGTCTTCACACTTGAATTCAGGAGTGATGGCAAAGAAAACCGATAACAGGCAAGAGGCCAGTATCGGGATCAGAATCAGTTGTTTCATAAGCCTCCCGGGGCTGAAAAACTGGTTTGAATGTTAATAAACAAACGGAACTTGAGGCATCTCACTCAAACTGAATGAGTTGTCCCAGGTTCCGTGTGGCGATCATATCTTAGCTTATACTATTTCTTGGCAAATGCTGCTTTGATCTCATCAGTGAGCTTGATCATCTGCTGCACTTGTTCCTTGGTGTAAGTCCCCGCGGAGCTCGAATCTATGATTCCCTGCATTTCACCGGCTTTGGCCAGTGCGGTCTTGAAATGCTCGGTTTCGATCAGTTTCGGGTTTTTGGCATCATTCAGGTTTCCCATCATCATCTTCCAGGTTCCTTCCTGGCTCAACACTGTGGTTGCTTCCGGGCTATATGCCTTATTGATCAGGGTTCCCACTCTGTTTGCGGCTTCGGTCCATCCACCCAGGATCATGATCGTGTACATTTCCATGTCACCCTTATCATAGAGCTTGTTTTCCACTTTTTCTTTCATCTTGTCGAGAGTGATTTCCAGTTCATCCCATTTGTCTGCTTCGATCAGGGTCTTGAGCTGGTCGCTCATTTGGTTGATCTCTTTGTCAAGGCCGATCAGAGTTGCCAGATTCATCATCTCAGTGGAGATTTCCGTAAGTTTTGTCTTATTTCTGCCTTTAGCGGCAAGAGTGGCGTCTGCAGTGAGCAGACCGAGACTGAAAGCGTTGCGGTATTGCTCCTGCTGAGTTTTGAAAAGGGTGGCTGGAACAGCAGCCGAGATGTCTTTGGCTGCAACCTTATCCAGGGCTGAAAACACAGTTTTGAAAGAGGGTAGGGGGGCAAGGGGCGAAACTGCTTTGGCCGTTGCCTGATCAGGAAGTTTCTTCTTTTCCGCGTTGTTACATGCCATCAGCAGCAAGAGGCTGAGGACGATCACTAACATGATTCTGACTTTCATCTTATCTTTCTCCTATTCTTTAAAGAATATTTTTAGCTTTATCAGGGTGACCAGATTGAATACCAGAAGGTATCCCAGGATCACCCAGGCATTGAAATTCCAGGTTCGTGCATCACCCAGCGGACTCTTCTTGTAGCTGGATAGAAATACGTTTTGCCCCAGATTGTCGAATCTGCCATCCAGCAGACCAACAACTGAGTTTAAATACCTGTTCACAATTCTGTCCGGATTCCAGCGACGCACGATCTCCAGCCTCTGATCATAGATCTCATTGGCCAAGTCAAGCTTGCTTTTGGAATCCTGCGCAAGGGAATTCTCCGGCTTGCTGGATGTCAATTCTTTTTTTTGAAGCTGGTTCAGTTTGCGGTGATAAACTGTATTCCGGGCGTAAGATGTAAAGAGTCCTTCAAAGAGCCAGCGCGATGGGATCACTGCCACCAGTTCAGGGATCGGTTGTCCTTTGATCAGGATCAGGCGTTGGTTCATTTTCTCAAATTCGATCACTGCTCCCCCAAACAAAATCTGAGGGATGATGATCAGAGGCAAGATGTTCACAATAGCCCGGTTATCTCTGATAAAAGCAGAAACAAGGAGACCCAGAGACACTCCAGTCATCCCGGCAAGGAAGAAATATATCAAGCTAATTACGGTTAGCCCAGAGATCTCCAGGACGGAATTTGCCACCAGAGTAAACAACAGAACCTGCACCGCAGTAAAAATAGCCAGGACCAGAAGCTTGGAGCTTAGGTAGAAGCTAACTCTCTGGTTCATCAGCTTTTCCCGCGCGATGATCTTACGTTCGCTTAGGATCTCTTCGATACTGTTTGACATCCCCATAAAGATAAAGGCGATGATCGAAACAAAGATGTAGATCCCTATATTGTTATTAGCGCTGTATGAATAGGACGTTTCTGCCGGCGAGAAGCGCAGGATGAAGGAAATGATCAGACCGAGCAGAGGGGCTTCCACAAAAGTTATGATGTTGTTGGTGCGGTTTCTGAGTTTCATCAGGAAGTTTCTGCTGAAAAACGCAGCGAATTGGGCAAAATAGGCACCGGGGCTCAGTTTTTTACGTTTCACTCTTGCGGGTGCGGGGCTGGGATCTGTTGCCTGATTCTCTTGTTGGATGATCTCGTAGAGAGTTTTGCGCTTGTATTTATCACGCCAGTATTCAGGCGGGAATTTGCGTTTTAACTGCACCACCTTTTGGATCTGTTCAAAGACGGGCAACCCGGCATCATCATATTCGGGGTAGGTGATGATATCATACATGAAGTCAGAGGTCTGAGCGTTGCGTTTTGCTTCGATGTCCTGTTTCCTGCGTGAAAGCAGCGCGATCTCGGTGTCAAAGTATTCAAAGCAATCTGTGGGACTGCCAAAATACACTTGTCTGCCTCCCATGTCCATGAGCATGACACGATCCAGCTTCTTAAAAATGCTGCTGTTAGGCTGATGTATGGTGATCAGAACCAGTTTACCCTGGGAACTGATATCTTTGAGAATGTCTATGATCTGTTCAGCGTCTGTGAAAGAAAGTCCGCTGGTGGGTTCATCGCAGATCACCAGAGTCGGTTCGAAAAGTAGTTCGAGAGCAATATTCAGGCGTTTCCTTTCCCCACCGCTCAGGTTTTTGGTCTTGAAATCACCCACGATCGTGGTTTTCCGATGCAGGAGATTCACCTGTTGCAGGATATTTGTGATCTTCTGAGCCAGAACCTGACGCGAGACCAGCGGCATTCTGAGCCTGCCCCGGTAGAGAAGGTTTTCATACACGCTGAGATTCGGATAGAGCAGATCTTCCTGAGGGACGTAACCGAAGTACTGCGAGTAATATGAGATATTTGAGTAGAGGCTTTTACCGTCCAGCTTGATATCTCCAAAAGTCGGCAGAACTTCCGCATTGATCACTTTTAACAGAGTCGATTTTCCACAGCCGCTCTGTCCCAGAATACCCACCAATTGTCCGCTGGCGACATTGAATGACACCCCGTCCAAGGCCAGACTTTGATCCTTGAAATAATGCTTGATGTCCTGGATCGCCAGGTTTCCGATCTCAAAGGGAGTTTCAATGAGGTCATAAAAGCTGTTAATCCGGAAGTTGCGTTTGTTGATTGTGATCGTATCGCTGTTCAAAAACAACTCGCTGAGATTATCCAGTTTTTGTTGATTCAGGTAGATAACCCAGCCTCTTTTGGGAGGATAGATATAGTAGCGCCCATGGCTGACTTCGATGCGCGCGATACTGTTCTCATTTTCGGTGCGTGAGAGGATGTAAAAATCCCGTTCCACACAGATGTAGAGCTCGGTTGGCACCATATCGTCCACGCCGATCAAAGCTCTGTCACGGATCACGTTCAATAAGCGAAACGGTGCGTATCCATCGATCTGCAGGACATCATCATAGACCAGATCTATGTTCTTTCCATGAGCTAAGTCATTGCCATTCAGCGTGATCTTTCCGCTGTTGACAGTTATAGAGTATTGGCAACCCTGTTTATAGAGCATGAAATCATAGCTGGTTTTCTTGAAAGCTATCTCGTCATCTTCAGCTTTGCCGTGATATATCTTCCAGAGGCAATCCTGATCAAAATCCTGCTCTGCCAGGGTCAAAAAGTCTTGGGCAGGAATGGGATACAGAGAGTTTGCTGCCAGAGGTGTACCGTTGATCTGGCAGCTGGTTATCGCGCCTGTGCCCACAAACAGAAAGCTGTCTATTCCAAAGATAAAGGCTTCAAAATTGGCGACTGAAGGTGCATTGAAGCGGATCAGCCTGTCGCTGCCACGCCCCCAACTGACGTAATCAGTAAAGATCGAATTCTTGATCTGATTCAGTCCCTGGACGCAAGGTAATGAACAATTGCATGATTCTGAGGAACTTAGCTCCCTAATAAGGTGCAAGTAAGCCTCAGGTTCAAAGTGAAAACGGCTTGCCAGATTTCGAATCGTATCCACCTGACCTTCGCGGATTTCACCTCCCGACACAGCCATGACGATCAGGCTCAGGATGATGCGGGTTTTATCCAGGTTGTTAAGATTAAGATTAATATAGAGATAGACAGTATCTATGTCAAAGTCGCTTTCTATGATCTCCCTCAGATAAAGCTCCCAGGAGATGTCCACGTCGCGGAACATATTCACCAGTAATGAGTACAGAATGCTCACTTCCTGGCTGGAGATATCACCTTCTGCCCGAATCAGATATACATAGAGCCGGGTGACCATGTCGATAGTTTTGATCCGCCGGTCCATGAGCTCTTTTTTTAAGAGGAGATTTTCACGTTTGATCAACATTTAAATCGCCTCAATTTCTTGCCAGTGCCTGCCGCACTCTGCGCATAAATGGTACTTGCAGTGTCGGTTATAAAGCTCGATCAATCCCTGTTGCAGGATCGCCTTGCCGGATAGAAGCTTCCGTTGATTCTGATTTGTGTGCTGATGCATAAAGCGAGTGATGTGGTTTTCTTCCAATCCGGGGAAGTTCTGGTATTCCTGCATAATGACGTCACGCCGATCACTCTGCGAGGTCTTCTCAAAATAGAGGTAAAAAATAGGGAGGATGATGTTTAGATACATTGATGCCAGCAAACCTTTGCCGGGTTTAGGCAGTTCCCCGAAATCACCCCGATCCAGCCTTTTAAACATCTCCATAAAGGCCTTCAACCCGGATTTCGTGTCCGGGTGATCCTCAAGAGCCTTCAACACACTGTTCAGCAAGCCGGGAGAGGAGTGAACATACAGAATAGAGGCCATGGTGATCAAGCGATAGATTGGATGATTTCCCGGACGTATCCTGAAAAGCTGCCAATCGATATCCACTCGTTTGGAACTAAAAGCCTGTTGTTCATACGCGTTCACAATTGAAAGACCTGTTTCGGGATCAATTTGTTTGGAGCATTTCTGCCAAAGCCCGCTGTTGATGGCAAGGATCGAGATCAACCCCGGCAAACTCAAACCTTCATCGATCCAGGTCTTTATGGATTTGATCGGAATGGCCTGTGCCAGAGCCAGAAAATTGAGCTTGTTTTTATCATAGCCCATAGCCTCCATCATGCCTTCATAGATGATCTGGTCAAAGTTCGAGAGCCCAAGATTGGCGTTGAATCTTCGCACTTTAGCCCTGAAACGCAGTTTCCCGTAGATGCTTAAGGTGGATAGCAGACTTGAGGTCTCAATCGCTGAAAGCAAGTCACAATATTGGTTTATCGGGCCGGAATGCCCTGTGTCATGTTCCGTCAGGAGCTTTTGAATATCTTCGGAAAGCTGATCCTGAATCTCCAGAATCTCAGTAAGTTCACCATCCTCGCGGATCGTGTAGTCCTGATTCTGATTGTGTTTGAGCACAACGTGCAGAATCACGGAATTATAGAAATGGTCTTCCTGATGGTTGTGCGCCAGCCAATCTGATGTGTTAAGATGGATCTCCACAGTTCCCAAAACGGCCATGCCGTCCATTTCAACGATCACATTAGAGAAATCCGGACCACGATTTGTGTTTAGCTGTCCTTGATAAACAACTTTAAGGTTCTTGCCGCTAACAGTTCTCAGAGAGTGTTTTAGATGTCCAGCATCCCATATGTGATAGAGGAATTTCTCGCTAAAATCCATCAGAAATAGCGTTGGAGCATCTGATAGCGCGCGTTGGCGGAAGGTGAATTGTAGTAAGTTTGCGGACTGTAGCGAATCGGATTCGTAATGATCGAGATCAGTTTCATGGATTGGCCGCGGGAGAGGTTTGCCGCACTGATTCCGTAGTAATGCAGGGAAGCCGTTTCGATTCCGTAAATTCCCTTTCCCCACTCAATGTAGTTCAGATATAGCTCCAGCATCCGATTCTTGCTCATGATCAGTTCCATGATCACAGTCACTTGAATTTCCATGTATTTACGCAAGTAATTCCGATGCGTGGTGAGGAAGAGACTGCGTGCCAGCTGATTGGAGATCGTGCTGCCACCAAACCTGATGCGTCCCGCATTCTGGTTCTTTTGGTAGGCCTGTTTGACCATATTCCATTCAAAGCCAAAGTGCTTGTAATAGTTACCGTCTTCCAGCGCTATCACCATTTGCGGTATCCTGGAAGGAAGTTTCTCCAGGGCTATGAATTTACGGGATTCGATCTTGTATCCCCGTTCAACAAACCTGTCGAGCATCAGCAGGGTGAAGGGAGGATTGATAAAACTGTAAATTATACACAGGAAAGCGATAAAGCCCCAGAACCAGAGATGGGCCAACGCTATCCAGCGGATGACCCGAACAAACAGAGACTGTTTTTTGGTCTTTTTGGCCATGGAGCTTTCCCTGTGCCAGAGTATCAGAGGAGGCATTGAGGACATCTCAGCTATCTAAGGCTCAAAATCAACCCTTGATCTCAAGCTGAGAAATCGTGCCTCCTGATAATGCTTCAGTCTTTGGTGCTAAGTCCGTTAACCTTGTTGACGTAGTCTGCCAGGCGAGATTTGCGGCGGGAGGCAGTGCGGGGGTGGATGATGCCTTTCTTGGCGGCTTTATCGAGCTGGGCATAAAGCTTGGAAAGCAGGTCCTGACGCTGTTCCACGGGTAAATCGGCCAGCATTTGTTTGGACATGGTTTTCAGGGTTTTCTTGACGTAGTTGTTCCGAGCCTGTCTTTTGGCATCGGTTTTCATTCTTTTGGCGGGAGATTTGTGTTGTGGCATAATATCCTCTTTCAGATTTCTTAAGTATTTATCCCCAAAATATATGAACTGATATTTTGTCAAGAACTATTCTCTGCGGTGTTCCAGAAACCACTTCGAAAATGTGGAAGATTCCTTTGCCTGCGGGCGATGCTCAAAGCACAGCTCAGGCATGCTGCAGGCACGGTTGTGCAGGCAGCGTGCCTGCGGCATGCTTGCAGCATGCCTGCAGCATGCCTGCAGGTCACGGGGAAGCTAAAGACTGGATCAAGATTCCGGCTGCTGTATCAGAAGGTTAGCAAAGTAATCCGGAATCGCTGACTGCTCTCTTTCAATTGGTGGTATAAAACAAACCTGATTTGTTCACAAGGCAGACCGCGCAATTGCCGACCATGATAAACTCATCCGTAGGTGTATCTGAGAAGCCGGGAACTCTTGTAAACTCGGTGACAGTGCCATTAAGATCCAGATAGAAAAGTCTGATCTGCTCGCCGGGTGTATAGTCCGGAATCGGGACGTATATATATGGTAAAGTAGTGGCACCTATGACATTGTAGAAACTGGGATCAATCACCTGCAGTGCCTGGTTCCGGAATAGAACCTGATAGGTGGAGAGCGCTGTAACTCCGGGAGGGGGACTGCTTGCGATGCTGAGGGTGACGTGACTGCCCAGGGGAAGGGTGGAACCCAGAAATGCCGAAGGTATGTCCAGCTGAGCCTGATAGAGCGATGTGATCAGGTCTCTGGTGCTTGTGTTCACAATGCTATCGATGCTGAGATGAGGCTCCTGGTCGAGGACGGCAGCATATTCCGCGTCATACGCCAGATAGAATGATATATGTCCGTCGGCGATCCGGAAGTGCCATCCGTCAAGAGTTTCGCTCTCTTCATAGGAATAAATGCGATAGAAATCCCCGTTTGAGACAGAAAATAGCTTATTATCGGTTCTGGCAGGCTGTTTGATGCGGATCAGAGGCTGCCAGGTGGCATAAAAATCCGGGCTGCCCAGGATTTTGAAGTCATAGATCGGGGCCAGGGGACTGAGGCTGTATTGCGTGGAAAAAACCCCATATTCATCTGTAATGGTGGTTTTCGGGCTGATTTGAAGGTAATTTGCCGGAGGCATGGGCTGGCTTGAACTCAAGTAAAGCTCCAACTCATAATCATCATAAGTCATTGTATTAAAGAGTGCAAGACTATATGTGATCCTGTTCCGGCTCAGGTTTCTGCCGTCGATCAAATATCCCGAGGCGGCAGGCGAGATCTGCATTTTGCCATTATTCAGGATGAACCCGTTGTGTCCAAATGTACTTGCGGCCTTATATCGATAAAGTTTGGGATGGCTTTGCTCAG
>JAKLEY010000060.1 GCA_022711455.1 Candidatus Cloacimonadota bacterium | reverse complement strand
GGATAATATCAGCAGCACCATCGACGGCATCATCGTCAACAGCATCTACGTCCAGAAATACTACAGTAAACAGAACTATTACTATTATTACTACTACTATTACTATTACTACGGAGAGGACGTACCTCAGAAAACCAGGAAGAATGCTGGTCGATTCCTACGCAAAAATAAATCTATTTCTTGAGCTGTTGGGCAAATTGCCCGATAACTATCACGAGGTCAATACCGTCTTCTGCGGTATTGACCTTTGTGATTCTATCAAATATGCTTTGACAAAAAAGCCTGATTTGAAACTGTGGTCAAACATAGCGGAACTGGAGTCTCCAAACAACCTTATCTTCAAGGTTGCAGCGGAAATGCAGGCCCGTTACAGACCCGAACAAGGGATCGAGATCCGGCTGGAAAAACGGATCCCCCTGGCAGCCGGTTTGGGTGGTGGAAGCAGCAATGCCGCTGTCACTATCCTTGCCTTGAACCAGCTCTGGGATCTGCAGCTGAGCCGGGCTGAGCTCGAAGAGCTGGCAGCCGGTTTTGGCTCCGACCTGAATTTTTTCCTGCATGGCGGGACTGCCCTCGGCAGCGGTCGGGGGGAGCGGATCACGCAGCTGCCCGATCTCGAACTCAGGCATCTGCTTCTGGTCAATCCCGGGATCCGGATTTCTGCTGCAGAAGCCTACAGACTGGCTCGGATTCCGCAGGAAAACGAGCGGGTCTCGTTTGAAGTTTATACAGAGTTGACAGCAAATATAAATAGACTGGAGCCGGGAATCAGACGGGCTTATCCTGTCGTAGACGGGATCATCTCCGCTCTCCGGTCCGGGAACGCATTGCTTGCGATGCTGAGTGGTAGCGGTTCGACCTGCTACGGCGTGTTTGAAGATGCCACAGAGCTTCAGGCCTGCCAAAGCGAGCTTGAAGCACAGGGATTTTGGACCTACAGTGCCAGAACATTAACCAAGGAAGAGTATACAAAGTGTTCTCTAAGCTTAAACTGATCACGGGAAACGCGAACAGACCTCTGGCGGAGGAGGTTGCCCGCTTTGCGGGTATTCCGCTGGGAGACATTGATCTGTTCAAGTTTTCGAACGACGAGTCATTTGTGAAGATAAATGACAACGTACGTGGCGCGGATGTTTTTGTGATCCAGCCCACCTGCTACCCGGTCAACGACAGCCTGATGGATCTGCTGATCATCATCGACGCTCTCAAACGGGCGTCGGCACAAAGGATCAACTGCGTCATTCCCTACTACGGGTATGCCCGCAGCGATAAGAAAGATCAGCCCAGAGTGCCGATCACCGCAAAGCTGGTGGCTGATCTGATCACTACCGCGGGAGCCGACCGTGTGATCACCGTCGATCTGCATGCTGATCAGATCCAGGGTTTCTTTACGATCCCGGTCGATCATTTATTTTCGACCCCGATCTTTACCCGCTATTTCAAGAGCAATCTTGAAAATGAAGATATCGTGGTGGTCTCGCCGGATTCAGGCGGTGCGGCACGTGCCAGAACACTGGCAAAAAGGTTGAATTGCAGCCTGGCGATCGGTGATAAGCGGCGTAGCGGAAACAATGACCAGACTGAACTCTTGAACATCATCGGTGATGTTGCCGGGAAGACGGCCATCCTCTTTGATGATATCATAGACACCGGAGGCAGCCTGATAAAGGTTGCCAAAGCTCTTGAGACACAGGGAGCAAGCAAGATATATGCTGCCTGCGTGCATGGAGTTCTGTCCGGTTCGGCATGCAAGAATATCGAGAATTCGCCGATCGAAAAGCTCTTTATTACGAACACCATCCCCCTCACCGGGGATAAGAAGTTATCGACCAAGATAGTCCAGCTCTCGATCGCGGAAATGCTCGCCATAGCGATCAAGAAGATACATATAGAAGAATCAATAAGCATCTTATTCAGATAGTAATTAGAAGTGGAGGAATAAAAATGATATTTACTCTCGATGCGATAGCCAGAGACAACAAGAAGAAGTCAGATCTGACAGAACTCAGAGCCCAGGGCCTGATTCCTGCCGTGATCTATGGGAAAGGACTGGAAAGCCTTGCCGTAACCGTGAAAAAAGCAGACTTTATGAATTGCTACAAAAAAAGCTTTCAAGAGATCGCTTTTTACGAGATCCAGTATGAAGGTAAGAAGTTTCACACCCTGCTCAAGGAAAAACAGACTCACCCCGTAAACCGGGATTTTCTGCACCTGGATTTTATGGTGATCCCGCCCAAGAGCATGATCGAAGTGGATGTCCCCGTCAAAGTCATCGGCGAAGCTGCCGGTCTCAAAGAAGGTGGATTCCTGGATGTCTTGCATCGCAGCCTCAAAATTGTGGTTCAGGCAGACCAAATCCCGGAAGATATCGAATTGGTAGTGACAGGGATGCATGTCGGTGATACTATTCATGTACGGGACCTTCCGGTTGGAAAATGGCAGTACAAAGATAATCCGGATAATGCCATCGCGGTGGTTCACGCCAAGAAAGTTGAAGCAGCTCCCGCGGCTGCCACCGAAACACCAGCCCAGCCACAAGCCTAAACACAGCAATGAAGCTGATCGTCGGGCTCGGTAATCCGGGTGCTCAGTATCGTGAGACACGGCACAATATCGGATTCCAGGTGCTCGACCTTTGGGCTTCCAGGCGTCGTCGCTGCTTTACGCGTGAAAGTGTCTATGATTACAGTGTGTATAAAGATACTGTCCTGATCAAGCCAAACACTTTCATGAACAGATCAGGTGATTCCGTCCGGGAAGCTTGCCGGCGCTGGAGCGTCGACGATTACCTGATCATTTGTGATGATCTGGAGCTCCCTTTAGCCAGCGTCCGGGTTCGGACAGGCGGGGGCGATGGTGGTCACAACGGGATCAAATCTCTGGCGGAACAGATCGCACCGGAGGAGATGAAGCGCATTCGGATCGGGATCGGCAGAGCTGCCGGTCGGGATCCCGCTGATTATGTGCTGGAGCCCTTCACGACAGCGGAACATGAACTGCTGGAACCGGTATTAGTCAAAGCCGGTGAGTTTATTGATCTTTATATCAGATACGATTTCAAGCAAGTCTTGAATGAATATAGCAAATGGAAAAAATCCTATTCCGACTCACGAACGAGCGGAATCATTAGTCCAAAGGAGGAAAGTAATGACCAAGGATTATGAACTGATGGTGATCTATTCACCAAAGCTCAGCTCTGAAGAAGCAGAACGTGAAAACGAAAGCGTACTGAATCTGATCAGAGAAAACGGTGGCGAAATCATTAAAACCGATGTTTGGGGCAGACGCTATCTGGCGTATGCCATCAACAAGCTTAATGAGGGCTACTACTATCTGAATTATTTCAAGCTCGAATCCACAGCGGTAAAGAACTTGAAGAAAGTCTACAACATCAACGAAAGTATCCTGCGTTACATCGTTGTTGCCAAAGAAGTTTAGGGGGAAAGATGGCAGACCTTAAGTTACCGTCGATCAACAAAGTCATGGTTAGTGGTCGCATCACCAACGATCTGGAGCTTAAATTCACCCCCAAGGGAACAGCTGTCTTGAAGTTTACGGTTGCCAATGATCGCCGTTATAAGGACGAAAGCGAAACCTGGCAGGTTGCCACCACTTTTATAGATGTGGTTGCCTGGACATACACTGCCGAAAACGTCGCAAAAAACTGTCACAAAGGCAGTGCCGTTCTGGTTGAAGGCCGCTTGGAAGCCCGCAGTTATGTGGATTCTAACAATATCAACCGCAGAGTATGGGAAATCATCGCGGACACTGTGCATCAGCTGGAATGGAAACCCAAAGGCGATGCCGGACATCAGGATATGGATGCCCCCCTACCCTCTGAAGAGCCCACTCAAAGCCCTACTGCCAAAGACGACGTGCCATTTTAAAGGAGATGATCAATGAATATGACAGATAGAAAAAAACGCTTCATGCGCAAAAAATACTGCAAGTTCTGCGCCAACACAGAACTGGTGATCGATTATAAGAACCTCGAGATCATGAAACAGTATATCTCAGACGTGGGCAAGATCGAGCCTGCCCGTCTCACCGGAACTTGCGCCAAACACCAGAGAAAACTCACCAACGAGATCAAACGTGCCCGTCAAATGGCACTGATACCTTACGTTATAGAATAATGTTTCTGGTGCCCTTGGTCCTGGGATCACTATCAGTGTTTTTCCCGTTTATCGGGTTGATTTTGCTGATGCTCTATTCCGGCAAAGCTGTGGAATTCAGTCTCCATGCTCCTTTGAAGGCAATTGCTGCTTTCTTTCTGGTACCGGTGGCTGTTTTACTCTTTGACGGCGGTAGCGCTCCTTTGCTCCCCGTCTGCGACGCTGTATTTGGGGTAGGGATACCGGTTCTGATCTTTCTGATCGCGGCATCCAGAGTCCGCCGAACCAGCGTAGCCTTCACATTCTCTTCGCTTATGCTGATTGCGTATGGAATGTGGAGAGGCTATTATTTCGGGGATGTTTTAGAGCAGAGTTTTACTGATGTGATGACCATGGTACGGGATCAATTTCCACAGTATATGAACGCAGCATTGCTTCAGGATACAGGAGCGATCTGGCTGGCAGTGATGCCTGCGGCCTGGGTGGTTTCCCAGCTGCTGGGCTTGTTTGCCGGGTTCATTCTGTTCCAAAGGCAGGCCGGTGCCCCCTTGAGCCTGTCCCGTTTGCAATTGCCCGCATATTATAATTTCCTGATTATCATTCTCCTGCCCCTGTATCTGGTTGCCGGCCAAGAGCTCGTCTTTTACAATGTGATGATCTCTCTGGCTGTCCTGCCCATGCTTCAGGGAGTTGGAGTCCTGATCGACTTCCTGAGCCGGATCCTGGTCAACAGGTTTGTGCTCGGAGTCAGTCTTTTTATAATACTCATCAACCTCAGCTCATATATCCTGCTGCTCCTGATCGGATTTGCGGATATCTGGCTGAATTTTAGAAAACTCGAGACAGGAGGAAGTCCCGCATGAAAGTTATATTACTTGAAAGCATAGAAAAACTTGGCAGCAAAGGCGAGGTAGTAAATGTCCGCCGCGGTTTTGCCAGGAATTTCCTAATCCCAAGAAACAGTGCAATTTACGCCACCCCACTAAACATGAAAAAGCTCAGCTCAATCCAGGCCAGCTTTGCTGAAGCAGAACAAAAGAAACTGGCAGAATTAAAAGTTCTTGCCGAAAAAATCGCTTCTGCTAAAGTGGTTTTAGCTCGCAAGGTCGATGAGAACGAGCACATGTTTGGTTCGGTCTCTGAGCTGGATATCGTCAATGCTCTGCATGAACAGGGTATCGAAATCCACAAAGCGGCTCTGGTCATGGAAAAACATCTGAAAGAATTGGGTGAGTTCAAACTGGCAGTCAAGCTACACAAGGAAGTGTCGGCTGAGCTTACGGTTTTGGTCGAGAAAGAAGCTGAATAATAAATCTGGGAGGTTCCCATGAAAGATACTTGGTTCAAGGTCCGGCAGATCGGCGCGTTTGTGCTGTTCATCCTGATCTCTTCCCTTGCCGGGATGATGACCGGCAAACCCGTTATGATGATAGCTTATGGTGCCTTTTTTCTGGTGGTCACTCTGGCTGTGCTTTATGTGATCAGAAACAGGCAACGTCATTTTGAACTGTCACAGGGAACAAATCCCATGTTTCGCAAAGTGATGGCGATCATTATAGCGATCCTGGCCCTGGCCCTGCCGTTATTGGTGGTCAATTTCTCGTCCTTCATCCCTGTACCGGAAGGAGCAGTTGCAAAGACACTGGGGATCACCTTCGTGCTCACCGTTGCCTTCCTGATCCTGAATGCAGCAGCTGTCTGGCTCCTGAACATCAAGGGGGAGACCACAGCGCAGAAAGTGACGGGGTATCTGTTGATTGTCCTTGCCGCGATCATTCCCGGAGCCGTGATGGCCGGTTACAACCGCACCACGGTCGGGATCGGGTCGGTGTATTATATCGCCCTGGTAGTGATCGTGCTTGCTTACAGCAGCTACACTCTTTTGGTCAATCAAGACTGAATCATGAGTGTGCAGGCTTTTATTAGTCTGCCCTGATGGGATCATCCATGTTCCCTGCAATCAATTCATCAGGTCATCCGGTGTTTTTACAGCACCGGATGACCTGTTTCATTTCTGATCCTGCGACCATTATCTGGTCGGCTCAGACCGCATCAGGCTGTTTACGAAATGTTCAATAAAGACTTTAGCTCTGCCTGCCGCCAGGTGATCTATCGTTTGGGCGGAGAAAAGTATGCGCCGTTTATTGCTGCCTGCTATTCCTGGAAAGATGCAGTGGGTCCTCTTTTAGCTGAAAAATCGCGTCCGCTCAAGGTCGAGAACGGCATCCTCTATGTAGCTGTCAGCAACAACTCCTGGATGCAGGAACTGGTTCTGCTCAAATCCAAAATTCTTGCGCGCTATCGGCGCGAACCGGGTTTGGGCATCAACGATATTATTTTTGTGATCAAGGCCAAACTCTATGGCTGAACCATTGGTTGCGGCATCCATCCTTTCGGCTGATCTATCCCGTCTGGGTGAGGAATTGCAAGCTCTTGCCTCAGCCGGCGCGGACATCCTGCATCTGGATATCATGGACGGTCACTTTGTGCCAAATCTTAGTTTCGGATTGCCCTTGATCAAAGCTGTGGCGGGCAAAACGACTCTCGCTCTGGACGCCCATCTAATGGTCACTAATCCGGCTGACTACGTCAAGCCCTTTTCGGAGCTTGGCGTGAGATACTTCAGTTTTCACGCGGAGACTGTCTGGCACAGCCATCGTTTGATCCAGGATATCAGGAGCAAGGGCATGAAAGCAGGTATAGCTCTAAATCCCGGAACTCCCCTCACCAGCTTGGAAGATGTTTTAACTGAGCTCGATTTTGTGCTTTTAATGAGTGTAAACCCCGGCTTTTCCGGTCAGAGCTTCATCCCCTCAGTTCTACCCAAGATCAGCAGGCTCAAGCAAATGATCACTGACAGGGATCTGAACACTCTGATCCAGATCGACGGTGGAGTCACTGATCAAAATGCGCGTCAACTGGTCAGTGCCGGAACAGATATTCTGGTTTCGGCATCTTACATCTTCAACCAGCCTGATTACAGCCTTGCCGTCGGCAAGCTCAAGCGCTGTTTACAGTGTTGAATATAAGGACAATCAATGTTTAGCAGTCTATCCGAAAAACTCGATAAAGTATTCAAAAACCTCAAAGGCAAAGGCTATCTCACCGAGCAGAATATCAAGGACTCCATGCGTGAGATCAGACTTGCTCTGCTCGAGGCAGACGTCAATTTCAAGATCGTAAAAAACTTCATCATCGAGGTCGAGAAGCGTGCTCTGGGTCAGGAGGTGATGAAATCTCTCACCCCGGGTCAGCAGGTGGTCAAGATCGTCCACGACCAGCTGGTTGATCTGATGGATACCGAAGGCTTTGAATGTAAAGTCTATAATAATAAGCTTACCAAGATCATGATGGTGGGGCTGCAAGGCTCCGGCAAAACAACGGCTTGTGCCAAGCTGGCATCCCACTTCCGCAAGAAAGGCATCAAGACCATGATGGCAGCCTGCGACGTTTATCGTCCCGCGGCCATAGATCAATTGCAGATTTTGGGCAAACAAATCGACATCCCGGTAGTGACCGATTCTACCAAAGACGTCACCAAAATTGCCGATAAAGCCCTGAATGAAGCCTTCCGGGACATGAGCAATCTGCTCATTTTTGACACAGCCGGCCGCTTGCATATAGACGTCGAAATGATGGATGAGGTGATTCGCCTCAAAAAGCACGTCAAACCGGATTACATCTTCTTTGTGGCAGACGCCATGACCGGTCAGGACGCTGTCACGGTTGCCCGTGAATTCTATGATAAGCTGGAGTTTGATGCCGTGATCCTCACCAAGCTGGACGGCGATGCCAGAGGCGGTGCGGCGCTTTCCATCAAGGCTGTCACCGGCAAACCCGTAGCTTTTGTGGGCACGGGGGAGAAGGTCAGCGATCTGGAAGTCTTCTACGCGGACCGGATGGCTTCTCGCATTCTGGGTATGGGAGATGTGTTATCCCTCATCGAAAAGGCCGAGGAAGCCCTCGATGCCGAGGCGGATGCCAAGCTCGCCAAAAAGATGCTCAAGAACCAGTTTACTTTCAATGATTTTCTCAAACAATTGCAGAGCATCAAAAAGATGGGTCCCCTCGATTCGATCATGCGCATGATCCCGGGTTTGGGCTCCAAGCTGCCCAAGGACTTCAAAATCGAGGATGACGCGCTCAAACACGTCGAAGCCATCATCCAATCGATGACTGATAAAGAACGCGAACGTCCCGAACTGCTGAATGGCTCACGCAGGCTCAGGATCGCCAAAGGCAGCGGACGCACCGTGATGGAGATCAACCGTCTTTTGCGGCAATTTGAAGATATGAAGAAGATGATGAAGCGCTTTAGCAATGGCAAAGACTTCAAGGGAATCAAAGGCATGCCGGATCTGCCGATCTGATCCGGATCTATAATTTTAATCCGGTTGGCTCGTAGATTGCACTTACCGGTATATCAGGTATTGACTTTAGAATAATAATCAGTGTCGGCTGGCGATCTGTTTAGGCTAAGGCGATAGAAGTAAAGAAAAGCATAGTAGTTTACCCCATAATTCAGGATCATTGTGACCAGGGTTTGGAGGCAATGATGAATTTGAGGTTTCAGAATTGAAGATCAGGATTTGGCTTAGCCTGCTGACGCTTGTGTCAGTGCTGCCGGTATTTGCGGAACTCTTGCAAGTTGCGCCCGCTGAAAACAGTATCCGTGTGCTCAGCTCGACCCAGACGGAAACCATTCTGCAGTATGAGATTGGCAGGATCAACAGCAGCCCCGTCCGGATCGGGGACGAAATCTATCACTCTCTTAGCCTGCCCTCTGAAGGAATCGCTGAAGAGAGAGGATGCCCGATGCTGCCTGTGCTACATCGCAGCCTGATCATCCCTCCCGCTGCAGCCATGAATCTGGAACTCACCGACCTGCAGTATGTTGATCTTCCCATGCGGGTTGCGCCTTCCAAGGGAGCCCTCAGCCGGGATATCGACCCCGCATCAGTTCCCTGGGAGTTTGGAGACAGCTACTCAGCGGAAGGCTTCTATCCCTCTGTGATAGCCACTCTTTCCGAACCCTACATCCTCCGTGATTTCAGAGGGATCACCATCCGAACCAGCCCCGTTGTTTACAATCACAGCAACCAAACAGTTAGAATATATTCAAGCTTCAAACTGCGTGTCTATGCCTCAGGATCGGACAGTCGGAACCGGCTCAACCGCACCGTCAGCTCACTCAACCAAAGCTTCCTGAATGTCTATCAGAACCATTTTCTGAATTTTGAACCTGGTCGCTACGTGCCTGTGGATGAATCCTTTGGCAAGCTGTTAGTGATCTCGACCAACCAGTTTCTCACCGATGTCAACCTCTATGTGAACTGGAAAAAGCAGAAAGGCATTCCCACCGAATTGGTCATGATGTCCGCTGTCGGAACTACTGCAGCGCAGTTGCAGGCCTATCTTCAGGCACGTTATACGGCTGATCCGGATATTGCCTATGTGCAACTGATGGGAGATCACAACCTGATCCCTTCACCCTTGGTGAGTGGTGGAGGCAGTGACCCCAGCTATTCTCTGGTGTCGGGAACTGATTCCTATCCGGATATATTTATCGGCAGATTTTCTGCCCAGACTCAGGCTCAGCTTGCCACTCAGGTTAGCAGGAGTATCGTATACGAACGCGATCTGAACGGCACCGCTACCTGGCTCTCAAGAGGGATGGGAATAGCTTCCGCGGAAGGCGGAGGCAGCACCGGTGATGACGGGGAATCAGACATCGTTCACATGAATGGTATCCGCACAGATCTCTTAAACTTTGGGTATAGCAGTGTTGATCAGATCTATGATCCCGGAGCTACCGACAGCCAGGTAAGCACCAATTTGAATGCCGGCAGAGGCTGGCTCAGCTACACGGGACACGGCAGCACCACATCATGGGGCACCACCGGGTTTGACACTACTGATGCCCTGAATTTGTCAAACGATCACAAACTACCGGTGATCGTCGATGTGGCCTGTCAGAACGGAAACTTTACGGGAAGCACAAACTCCTTTGCAGAAGCTTGGATGCAGTCATCCCATGGGACAAACGGCAATCCGACCGGCGCAATTGCGATCTATGCCTCCTCCATCAATCAATCCTGGAATGCGCCTATGTCGGCCCAGGATGAAGTGGTCGATCTCATGGTTCAGGGTCTTAGCAGCACTGTGGGCGGTCTGTTCTTTAACGGAGCCTGCAAGATGATGGATGAATACGGCACCGATGGGATCAGCATGTTCAAAACCTGGAACATCTTTGGTGATGCCAGCTTAGTGGTGCGGACAAAGACACCCCAATCCATGACGGTCAGCCATCCACAGCAGATTCAAACGGGCACAAATACCATCCAGGTGAACACAAACGCACCCGGAGCCAGAGTGGCATTGACCTTCAGCAACACCATTATCGCTACCGGGATCAGCAATGCTTCCGGAGCCTGCACTCTAAACCTGCAAAACCAACCGCTTGAAGCTCTCTGTTACACCCTGACGGTCACTGCCAAAGACCGGGTGACCTACAGCTCGGGAATCCAGCAGGTGATGGATCTGGGACCCTGCATGCGGGCCAGTGCTTTTGTGTATGATGATCTGAACAACGATCAGCCGGATTATAATGAATCAGGATTTTTAAACGTCACATTCACCAATTCAGGGGCTACCGCGGGACAGAACATCCTTGCAAGCCTCAGCTCCTCAAGCCCCGGGCTGGTTTTCACAGACTCAACGGAACTGATCTCCTATGTTGCAGCCGGAGCAAGTGTACTTGTTCCTGCAGCCTTCGGGATCAGCCTGGCCGATGGTATTGCCAATGGCAGCCAGCTCCAGTTTACTCTGACTATGACCAACGGAGTGAACAACTGGGTTCAGAATTTTGGTCTGATCGCAAACGCCCCCGTCTTGAGTTTTGGGCCGATCGTGATCATTGACCCCATGGGGAACAACAATGGCACGCTTGATCCGGGTGAGACAGCCACACTAAATGTCACTATCCTGAACAATGGTGGTGCGGCTTCAGCATCAGGGCTTGCAAGCTTAAACTTCCAGACCCCGGGTCTGAACATTTCTCCATTAAATATTCCATTTGACTCTGTCAATTCCGGAAGTTCACGCATCCTCAGTATCGGGATCTGTGCGGATGCCGATCTGCAGCCCGGAACAGTTTCTGTTCTGACCCTTACCGCGACAGCCGGCTCCTACACATGCAACCGGATTTCCAGCCTGGGGATCGGAACCCCGCATCTGGTCACGATCGGGACAGGTAGCTCGACTCAGTCTTATCCTCTGGATAGATTTTATAACTACTCCACCCATGAATCCATTTATCTCGCTTCTGAAATAGGATCTGCCGGGATCATTCAATCCCTTGGTTTTGAAAAAGCCGCCGGACAAGATCTGAACAGCATCAGCAACGTGACAATTTTTATGAAGCATACCACGGCCACGACTCTTGCAACCGGAACCTATAACAGCGCGAATTACGTTCAGGTCTTCAGTGGAAGTTTCCCCAACAACCCCAGCGGTTGGATGGAGATCAATCTGACCAACAGGTTCACCTACGATGGCCTTTCCAATCTCTCGATCCTTATCGTCAAGGGCTTTCAAACTTGGACTTATGATTATCCCCAGTGGAAAAGCAGCATTGAATCCGTTAATCGCTCCCGGCAAAACCGTAATGACGACGCGCAGCCGACTCAGCTGACAGCCACTACACTCAGACCCAATCTGCGCTTCAATATCTTTAATCTGAATCTTGTTCCTCAGCCTGTGCTCAGCTTGGCAGGAGGTATGCCCAGGCTCAGCTGGAATGCGGTCTCAGGCGCTCAAAGCTATCGCATATTGGCCTCTGACAGCCCGGACGAAACTTTCCTTCAGATCGGGAGAACCTCAGCGACCTCTTTCATTCCTCCGGCCACCGGCTCCAACCAGCGCTATTTCAAGGTCATTGCCAGCTCGGAGCCCATGTAGAGCAGCATGCCGATGCTGCT
>JAKLEY010000006.1 GCA_022711455.1 Candidatus Cloacimonadota bacterium | reverse complement strand
ACACAGAAGAAGCCGGAAGTTTGACCATTATCGCCACTGCTTTGATCGATACAGGCAGTAAGATGGATCAGGTGATCTTCGAGGAATTCAAAGGCACCGGTAACATGGAGCTTGTGCTCGACCGCTCGATTTCCGATATGCGGCTATATCCCGCTATCGATCTGGTCAAATCCGGCACTCGCCGGGAAGAGCTTCTGCTCACCAAAAACGAGCTCAACCGGATGTATGTCCTGCGGAAATTCCTCAAGACCATCAGTCCGATCCAGGGAATTGAGACCCTCAGAAAGAAAATGCAGGTCACCGAAACTAACGATGATCTCCTCAATTCCATGAGCAACTGATCTATCGATGCCTAAGATCAATTCTGCTGTAATCCTGATCCTGACCTTGATTCTGGCTTGGGGACACGGTAATGCTCTGGCCCTGCGCAAGGAGTTTCAGAACGTGGAAAGCCAGTATCAGAGTGGAAATCTGGACAACGTCACAGATCTCCTGATGAAACTGAAGCCCGGCATCGAGGAAGAACGCGCTTTTGTGATCTATTATTCCGCGCTGACAAAAAGCAGCGCCACGGAATGCCTGCAATTGCACGAATCAAATGCCACCAAAAACCCCGGCACTCTCTACGGTCAGCTGAGCAAACTGGAACTTGCCAAGAATGCCATTCTCGATCATGATTATAAAGCTGCCGAGCTCCTGCTGAAAAGCATCAACAACCCTGAGCTCAGCGAACGCTTCTATTGGCTTTGCGTGACTGCTTTTGATCAGGAATCCTGGCAGCTTGCCATCGATCAGGGTGAAAACTACCTCAGGCTCAATCCAGCGAAAACTCTGTCTGAAGCGGCATGCTATCTGATTGCCAACAGCTATATCAAACTGAAGAAATCCACCGGGGCCATCGCCAGCCTCAATAAGATCAATAACATTCCGGGGTGCCCCAGCGATCCACAACTCCTAAATTACACCCTGGGGCTCGCCTATGACAATAGCGGTAATCTCCCGGATGCTTTGGCAAAATACCGCTCAGCCTACGAGCTTAACAAATTCTCCCAGCTGGCCTATCAGATCGAAGACCGGCTCTTCCAGCTCCGCAGCAAGAATGCCAGCCTGGATATCTCCTTCCTCTACCCCTATTCAGAGCTGGTGCTCGAGATCCCTGTGACCGGTCAACCGGTGGTCAGTCCTCCTCCCGTGATCGATCCTGCCAAACCGCTAAAGACTACCGGACGCCCAAGCACGGGCTACTATTTGCAGGCTGGCAGATTCTCCGTGGAAGCCAATGCCATCGGACGCACCAAGGATATCCTGGCTTGCAATCACCCCGCAGTCTACTTTGAAGAAAAGCAAAACAACAAGCTGACCTGGGTGGTTATGAGCGGTCCCTACAGCAATCAGACCGATGCGGACCTGGCCAGGATGAAACTGATCTCCAGCAATATCGATTGCTTCACCGTTAAATATTAAATGAAAGACCCCGTTAGCGCGGAACCCAAGCTCTCCCCCATGCTGCGTCAGTTCGCGGAAGTGAAGGAGCGTCACCCGGATAAACTCATTCTGTTCCGTATGGGCGATTTCTATGAGACCTTCTTTGAAGACGCGTATACGACTGCCAAAATCCTGAATATCACTCTCACCACCCGCAATAAAAACGCGGATGAACCTGTTCCCCTGGCAGGCTTTCCCTATCATGCCCTGGATAATTATCTGGATAAACTGATCAAAGCCGGACTCAAAGTCGCGATCTGCGAACAGGTTGAAGATCCCAAAAAGGCTGTGGGCCTGGTCAAACGTGAAGTCACGGAGATCATCACTCCCGGAACAGTGCTGGATCAGCATCTGATGGAGGGCAGCTCAAACGTATTTCTGGCAGCGGTTTACTGGGAGGACGAGGCAAAAAAAACAGGGCTGGCAAATCTGGATCTCTCCACCGGAGAATTCTACTTTACGGAACTGGAAAGGGATGAACTCAGCTCCGAAATTCTGCGCCTCAGTCCTGCCGAGATCATCGTTGCCAATCCTCAGGCAGAACAAAGGATCTCAGCTCTCAAACTCGAATACAACCCAACGATCACCATCTTTGACAGCTGGCTCTTCAATCCCTCCGAAGCCGTCTCCACTTTGAAGAAGCACTTCAAAGTCCGTTCTCTGGAAGCTTTTGGTGCAAATAACCGATCCCTTGGAACCACCGCTGCCGGTGCTGCCCTGGCTTATGTTCAATCACTTTATAACGTTCCGTTGGATCATATTTCCGCTCTGGTCTACTACTCGCTCAGCCAGTTCATGCAACTGGATGAGATCAGCAGACGCAATCTGGAGCTTACCAAGTCCATTCGCTACGGTTCAAGACATGGAAGCCTGCTCTCAGTGCTGGATCAAACTCAGACACCGATGGGCTCGCGTTTGTTGCAACAATGGATGCTGCACCCCCTGCTCGATCCGGGCGCGATTACTGCGCGCCAGAACAACATTGCGATATTTCTGGGGAACACCGCATATCTGAAGGATCTGCGGGCTGTGCTCAAGAATGTGGGAGATATCTCGCGTATCGTCTCCCGCCTGTCGGCTCTGCGCATCAATCCCCGGGAACTGGTCTCCCTGAAATCCTATCTGCTCACTGCCCACGATCTCCAAACCAAAGTGGCAACTTTTCACAACCCTCTGTTTCAGCCCTGGGTTGAGGGATTGGGTGAGTTTGAGGATCTGATCGACATTATCAGCCATGCGATCAGGGAAAACCCTCCTGTCACTATCACCGACGGAGGCATCTTCAACCGGGGCTATGATCCTGATCTGGATGAACTTCTGGAGCTGATCCACGATGGAAAAAGCTGGATCGCCAAGCTGGAAGAAGATGAACGCGCCAAGACCGGTATCCCGGGCCTCAAAGTGGCATATAACAGAGTCTTCGGCTACTACATTGAAGTCAGCCTCGCTCATAAAAGCAAGATTCCGGATTACTATACCGCAAAACAAACCTTGGTCAATTCCGAGCGCTACATCTCGCCCCGGCTCAAAGAATATGAGTCCAAGGTTCTCAGCTCTGAGGAGAAGATCAAAAACCTCGAGTATGAACTCTATAAAGAACTGAGACAGCGTCTTGCCGCGGAATTGATCCGCCTGCAGAAGCTGAGTGATCTGATCGGGTTGATCGATGTTTATTCGAATCTGGCTTTTCTGGCCTGGCAAAACAACTACTGCCGTCCTGTCTTCAGCTCTGAACGCCAGTTAGCCATAACCGAGGGACGCCACCCCGTGATCGAAAAGCTGATCAGCGAAGAATTCATCCCCAATGATACCCTACTGGATTATCCCAGCACTTCGATTGCCATCATCACCGGACCTAATATGGCAGGTAAATCCACTTTCCTGAGGCAGGTAGGACTCTTGGTGATCATGGCACAGATGGGGAGCTACGTGCCGGCTAAAGCATTGTCACAGCCTATATTCGACCGAGTCTTTACAAGGGTAGGCGCTTCCGACAACCTGGCTCAGGGTCAAAGCACCTTTCTGGTAGAAATGATCGAAACCGCCAATATCCTGCATTCAGCAACGTCTGATTCACTGATCCTGCTGGATGAGATCGGACGCGGCACTTCGACCTTCGATGGTTTATCCCTGGCATGGTCTATCATCGAATTCATCCAGCGCTACAAACACACACTGACCCTCTTTGCCACCCACTATCATGAGCTCACAGAGCTGGAACACATTTACTCCGACATCAAGAACTACAACGTTGCGGTGCGGGAATGGAATGACCAAATGATCTTCCTGCGCAAGATCGAGCCCGGCGGGGCGGATCAGAGCTATGGCATTCAGGTTGCCCGTCTGGCAGGAATACCTGAAAAGGTGATAAAACGTGCCAAGGACATCCTGCGCAACTTGGAAGAGCACGAGATATCTCCCCAGGGGCTCACAGCTTCAATACGCCGCAGACTCAATCAAAACACCCCACAGATAGACATCTTTGAGGTTCTGATCGACAAAGCTGAATCCGAAAACAGCCTGGTGCGTGAGATCCGCGAGCTGGAGCTGGATAAACTGAGCCCGATCGAGGCTTGGAAATATCTTGCCGATCTCCAGAATAAACTTTAATAAAGGTATGATATATGTTTAAAAGACTTTGTTTTACAATCATGGTTTCCGCTCTTCTGCTGGGTGCTTGTCAGGTGAACAACACCAACACCGCGGTAGCGGGTGTGATCAATGGCCGCAAGATATCCTATCCGGAATACATGGAAGCTTACCGGGCGCAATATGAGAACTACTACACCCGCACCGGCAAGGCTCCGGAGTCAGCTGAGAAGAAGCAACTGGAACAGCAGACCTGGGCGAATTTCACCAAGCGGATCATCCTTGATGAGCAGTTCAGGAAGTATGAGATCCGGGTGACGCATGAAGAAGTGGTGGACACACTGGCCAAGAATCCTCCGGATTACATTCTGAAATCACCTTTGTTTCAAACTAACGGCAAATTTGACAGCAGCTTGTACATTCAGTCCCTGCGTTTTGACAGTCCCGAGAACCTGAAACCCATCCGTAAACATTATTATGACACTGTGATCCCTATCCAAAAGCTGAAGGATAAACTTATTGACAAGGAATTCCTGAATTCAAAGCGGGTGAAGCTGATCAGCAGGATCATGAACGGATCAGCCGATATAGACTGGCTGGTGTTCGAGGTCGAGAAAGCCTCAATCAGGGTGAATGATGCCTTCATCGAAGAGTATTACCAAGCCAATCTGCAGAACTACATGCTGGATCCCTACCTATCGATCAAGTACGCGCGGATCAAGACCAGCCCTTCCGCGGATGATGTCTTGCATAGCAAGCTGGTTGCAGATTCCGTGATGACAAATCTGACCAGCGGCATTGATCTGGAGCAGATCATGAGCTCTCAGCTGGCCAAGCGGGAAGCCCTGGAGCTCACAGATACGGGTTTCCTCTTCCTCCCGGATCTCTCCAGTGAGATGAAAGAGGCTGTCTATGGTCTGGAAGCAGGTCAATTTACGCCTGTCATCAGTAGTCCGGAAGGATATAGCATATATCAGGTGGCGCAGATCACCAAGAGCATGATCAAGCTGCGCAAGCTGTTCATCCCCAATCTGGCACGCGGCCGCAGCATAGCAGCAGCCGAAGCCACCGCAAACAATTTCATGGAGCTTGCCAAACAGATCGGAATGGATCAAGCTTGTTACGAGATGGATCTGGAAGCCAAGACCCAAACCCGGGTCAAACCCGGAGCAGCCTTGAGCGGAGATGAATCCCTCGATGCCCAGCTGATCTTGCTTTTGAATGAGGCAAAGGCAGGAACCATACTGAAGCCGATCTTTTCATCCCTCAGTTCTGCATGGTATGTGGTTCAGATCACCGAGAAGCAGACGAAGAGCCCGAGACCCTTGGATGAGATCAGGGATGAGATCGCGCGGGATTATTTGACTGACAAGAAGCAAGAATACACTCTGCAGCAAGCCAGAATCATGGCAGATAAACTCAAAAGTGGTGGCAGTTTCGGCCAATCAAACGATTATTCTGTGCTCAGCCTCAGACAGCAGAAGATCACAGACCAGATATTGGGCCGAAATATAGATACGATCTATTTTAAATCTCTCACCGGATACCTGCAAAAAGAGCAAGTGAAGATCTATGAACTACCCGGAATCTACCTGATCCCGGTGGTGAAGGCACATTATCATCAAACATCCCATACTATCAGCAGGACTGCGATCCGTGACCTCTATGTGCGCAGTTTGGACGGCAACTGGTTTGACGTCTGGATGAACGAACAGCTGGCTAAAGCCAACACTAAGATCATGACCACCAATCAATAAGGATATATAATGCAATACCGCGAGATGCCAAAATCACAGGATCGGCTGAGCGTTTTAGGTTTCGGCTGCATGCGCTTCCCCACTCTGGCGGATGGCAAGATCGACGAAGCCAAAGCCCTTGAAATGCTGCATCATGCCTTCGAGAACAAGGTGAATTACTTTGACACAGCCTGGCCTTATCACAACGAAGAAAGCGAACCTCTGCTGGGGAAATTCCTGGCTCAGATCGATCGCAGCAAGGTCTATGTAGCAACAAAACTTCCTTGCTGGCTGATCCAAAGCCACGAAGATATGGACAAATATCTTGATCTGCAGCTTCAGCGCCTGGGAACAAGCTACATCGATTATTATCTGCTGCATGCTCTGGGTAAAAAGAGCTGGGCTAACATGAAGAAACTCAAAGTTTTCGAGTTTCTGGAGCGCGCTCGTGCAGCCGGAAAGATACGTCATATCGGCTTTTCCTTTCATGACAGCTACTCCGTCTTCAAACAGATCTGCCTCAGCTACGACTGGGATTTCTGCCAGATCATGCTGAACTATCTGGACACTCATTATCAAGCGGGTATCAGAGGTTTTGAACTGGCTGTTTCGAGAGGGATGGGAGTGATCGCAATGGAGCCACTGCGGGGTGGAAAACTTATCAGTCCGATTCCACCGGAGATCGCTAAAATCTGGCAAAGAGAAGATCCGGAAGGTGATCAGGTGGCTCGTGCCACGCGTTGGATCTGGAATCTGGAAGGAGCGACTGTGCTGCTTTCCGGAATGAGCAACCAGGCTCAGTTGAAGCAGAATCTCCTGCTGTCTAAATCCGCCAAAGCCAATTGCCTCTCCGAAAAAGACCTGAAGGTCTACAAACGCATCCGCAGGGAATATATCAAACGCATACCCATCCTCTGCAGTGAATGCCGTTACTGCCTCCCTTGCCCCTTTGGCGTGGCCATTCCAAGCAATTTTGGCGTCTATAACGAAGCAGTGATGTTTTCCGATCCTGATCGCCACCGCAAGGAATATCAGTGGTTCGTCCCGGAAGCCGGCAGAGCCGATAAATGCACTCAGTGCGGTGCCTGCCTGCCCAAATGCCCGCATCATATCGAGATCCCCACTGAGCTCAGGAAAGTGGCTGAGTTCTTCAAAGCAGCTCCGGATGAACAAAAGGTATAGAACACCGCTATAGGCTATGGCAAAGCAGAAGAAACAGCTCACCAATATAATCGAATACGGGCTCTTCCGGGCTCTGATCCTGTTGCTGAAACTCATCCCCTATGCCTGGTCCCGCAAGCTATTGCTGGGCTTGTTCTGGCTGATCGCTTATAAAATCGGTGTCCGCAAGCAGGTAGCTATGATCCAACTGCAAAAAGTCTTCCCTCAGCTTGAGACCGGACAACGGAACGAGATCATCCGTAAGATGTATCGTGGCATGGCTTTGAGTGGGGCGGAAGAGTATCTGCTGGATGACAGTAAACTGATCTCGGAAAGCGAGATCAAAGGTTTGGAAAACTGGCACAAAGCCCGGGAAATGGGACGCGGAGCAATTCTGGCAACGGCGCATTTCGGAGCTTGGGAAACCGCCCGCATCCTTCCGGCTAAAGGAATCCCGCTTTCCGTGGTGGCAAAACGCCAGCGCAATGTGCTCTTTGATTCCTATACAAACCGCATCAGAACCAAGCACGGACTCCATGTGCTGGATATGAAACGCGGGCTGCGCGACATCATTCAGCATCTGAACAGAAACGAAATGGTGGCAATTCTGGCAGATCAGAATGCCGGGAAACATGGATTGATCTTCGATTTCATGGGCTATCCGGCCTCGCATTGGATCGGAGTTGCCAAGATCTCATTGCGTTATAAAGTGCCGATAATTCCCGGTTTCGCGCTCCGTTCTGCTGACAATCGGATCATCTTTTGCTTTGAGCCCATGATCTACCATCCCGAACTGGAAGACAGCGACGAGAACTATGAGCTCATCCTTAAAGAATTGGATCGCATCCTGATCAAGTATATCGAGGACTACCCCGACCAGTGGTTTTGGGTCCACAAACGCTGGAAGGGCGCCTACGACATGTTTTCCGTAACATAGGCTTTAGCCTGTTTGTGGCATAGGCTTTAGCCTGTTTGTGGCATAGGCTTTAGCCTGTTTATCAGCTTTCTCCGAGGCTCAAGCCTCGGGTACAACAGCTTGAAAGCTATGTTACTACCCCCATGCATGCCACAGGCATGCTACAAGCATGGTTGTGCAGGAAGCATGCCTGCGGCATGTCTGGGGCGTGCCTGCAACTCAGCAGTAAGGAATGAATCTCTCCTGCAGCCCTGCCCGATAAACAAGCTTGACAAGATTGGCACCCCGCAATTGGCTTGCTTTACAAGGAAGAATCGAAGTGATACTATGCATGATTATTTCAAAAAGCTAAAGACCATACGGGATCGGATCAATCTCCGTATTGCCTTGCGGGCGATACTGCAGTGCTTTGTTGTCTTCGTTTTGGGAGTGCATAGCTATTATCTGTTGTGGATGAACAGCCCTGCCGGAAGCCAGGCTCTGCTCTACAGCAATGTTGCAATTCGGGTCTCGCTGGCACTCGTGCTGATCTATTTGCTCTACAGCGCTTATCAGAAATTTTTCAGCTTTGGACACACAGCCCGATTCTTGGATAGACAGATCGATCATCAGGACGATCTGTTTCAGAACCTCACCGAACTCTCAAATTCCGCAAGCTCGAACTCTCAAGCCAATCATGATATCACCGAACTTCTTGCTCATCAGGCAAATAAACGCATGCAGGAATCTTATTACAAGCTTCCCCATCTGCTCAGCGCCCAACAGACTCTGATCCTGATCAGTATACTATTTGGAATATTCTCGGTTTGGGCGCTCAACGCGCGTGAATTCCAGCGGGCGTTCAAGCAATTTTACACCAACAGAGCCGAGGCCATAATCTATAAACAAAAGCTGGAGATCAGCCCCGGAAACGCGCGCGTGGGTAAAAACAGCCAGTTTACAATTCAGGTTCTAAACCCTGAAACACGTTTGTCCCACCGGCTTTTTTACCGCAGGGACAAAGCCTGGCGTGAGCTGGCTTTGGTGGATTATCGCTACACATTTCAAGCGCTGGACAGCTCAATTGAATACTATGTGGAACATGATCAGGCCAAATCAGAAGTCTTTAAGGTGGAAGTGCTGGATGAGCCTTACGTAAAGAACTGGTGGCTGGAATACCGCTATCCTGCTTATACGGGATTTAAGCCTGTGGCGGACAGCCTGTCCTATGGCAATATCAGCGCTTACGCTGGCACGATTGTGAAGCTGGCGATCAGTTCCAACGTTCCTCTACGCGGCGCGGTGATGCATTTCTCTGATTCCAGAAAGCTGCAACTTTCTGCGTTGGATGAGCGTAACTTTATGGGGCAGTTAACCATAAACAAGGAAGAAACCTGGTATCTGGAGCTGACGGACGAACTGGGAAGGGTTTCCAAACCGGAAGAAAAGAACATCTCCATCCTGCCGGACAATCCGCCGCAGATCAAAATCGAATTCCCCGGACAGGATGTGACCCTGAATCAAGATCTGCTCTTGCCTTTGATCATCACTGCAGACGATGATTTCGGCTTGCAAAACTGCACTCTGCGCTATCTTGTGAGCGACCGCGAGCCCAGCGGAATCAGCATTCAAAGCCTGATCCCCGGTAAGCTTTTCAGCCGGGATTATATCTTTGACCTCAAAGAGCTGGGTTTGATGCCAGGAGCCGTAGTCACCTATTGGGCAGAGATCTACGACAATTCACCGGCGCATCAGAAAGCAGAGAGCACTCGCTTTAAGGCACGCTTCCCCTCAATCGAGGAGATCTATCGGGAGATCGAGCAGCGTGAAAGCCAGAAGAAGAGCGAACTCGAAGAAGTGAGAGAAAAATCCAAAGATCTAATGAAGGATTTTGAGCAGAAACGCCGCGAAATTCTAAAAGATGATAAGATCGATTTTCAAGATAAGAAGGAGCTTTCTTCCATTCTGGAAAATCAGGAAAAGCTATCCCAACAAGTGGATAAGGTTGCGGAAGACTATCAGCAACTGATCGAAAAGATGCAGGCGAATTCAACGCTTTCTCCTGAAACCTTGCAAAAAATGATGAAGATCCAGGAATTGATGCAGGAGATATCGAACGAAGACCTGCAGAAAGCGATGGAGAAATTCAATCGTGAGCTGCAAAATCTGAATTCCGAGGCGCTCAAGAAAGCCATGGAAAACCTCAAATTCTCCATGGAGGACTTTGCCCAGAAACTGGATCAAACTCTGCAACTTCTGGAATCCATCAAAAAAGAGCAAGCAGTGCAAAAAGCCCTGCAGATCTCGGAGGAGATGGAAAAAATGCAGAGCGCGCTCAAGGAAAAGAGCGGCAACTCCAAAGAGAACAGCGAACAACTGGCAAGTGATCAGAAAAATATCAGCGATAAATATGAGACCCTGAAAGAGGAGCTGGATAAACTGGAGAAAATGCTAGATCCGGCCAAAGACAAAGCCGCGCTTGATCAGCTGAAGGAACTGCAGGAGCAGATGAAACAGGAAAAACTGGAGCAGAATCTGCAGGACAGCCAACAGCAACTCTCGAAAGGACAACGTTCCGAAGCGCAAAAAAGCCAGCAGGAAGCCATGCAGAAAATGCGGAAATTCTCGCTCAAGCTCGGTCAGATGAAAAACTCGATGTCCTCCGGATCTCAAGGCGAAATGTTGAAATCCATCGAAACCGCGATCCGGGAATTGCTCATTTTCTCTAAAAATCATGAGGCCACTGCAGCCCGATATAGTTCTGACCCCTATCAGATCATGAATGATCTGATCGCGAATTATGACGGCATCCAGCTTTCTCTGGCCAAGCTATATTCCAATCCGATGGTCACCATGATCATCCCCCCCAAGTTCTTTGTGGATCTCACCGGAGCCTACACTGCCTATCGGGAACTCTTTGTGAATGTGGGCGAAATGCAATACACTCAGATGCCTCAACAATTGCAAAGCATCCAGAAAAACCTGAACCTAATGATCTACGATCTGATGCAAGCCCTCCAAAACCAGGGACAGGGTTCCGGAAGCGGCTCGGGAATGCAATCATTGATGCAACAACTGGAACAAATGGGCTCCGAGCAGATGGCCATGAACATGCTGACCCAGCAACTGATGCAACAAATGATGCAAGGCAATGCCGGAATGAGCCCTGCCATGCAACAACAGCTTCAGAAACTGGCAAGCGACCAGCAGCGGCTGGCAGACAACCTCAAGCGCGCTCTGCAAAACAATCCGGATGCCCAAAAACAGGGAAACTCCCTGCAACAGATCATCGACGAAGCCGAGGCCGTGTCCAGGCAAATGCGTTCCGGACAGATCAACCGGGAGACCATGGAAAGACAGGAGCGAATCGTCTCCAGACTGCTGGATGCTCAGCGCTCCATCAATCAAAGGGAGATGTCTCAAAAACGCAAAGCCGAATCCAACACTCAGCTGGGCTGGGATCGTCCTGCCTCCACCCTCGATTTTGAAGCAATGCGACGCAAAGCCATGTTGGACGAGGGCTATCGGGATTATCCAAAAGAGTATCAACAAGTGATCCTGGAGTATCTGAAAAACGTGAACAAGAGGGCAGAATGAGGCCCGCGGTGATTTTCCTGCTGCTGGCTATGCTCTTCGGAGCAACATTCCTCTTTAGCCAGTATAACGAGAGGGACATTCTGGCTCAGGAAGCCTATCAGCTTCTGGCACGCAGGCAATACAGCGAAGCGGAAGCGCTCTTCCTGAGGATCCTGGAAAAGTATCCGGAAGACCTGAACAGCGTCCTGCAGTTGAATAACATCTATCTTCAAACCTCTCAGCTGGATAAGGCAGAGAACCTGCTAAACTCAAAACAAAGGATCCTGCCCTCGAGTATTTTATCTGAACAGAGAATTCTGCTCCTGGTGTATCAAGGCAAGCCAACTGAAGCCATGCAATTGGCAAACAGCTATTTGGCCTCGATCAACCATGATCAGAACAAATACCGCCAACTGGCCTCCTATTTTGAGCAACGAGGTTTTTATGAGCAGGTCCTGAAGCTCTACACCGATGCTCGTAAAAACCTGAAAAACAACGATATCTTCCTGCTCGAAGTGGCAAACACAGCCTTGAACTTCCGGCAATTGGAACAGAGCACAACTGAATATCTCCGATTCCTGGAGCTGAATCCCTCAAACATCTTTTTTATCAACAACCAGATCAAGCTCATCCTCCAGGAAGACCCCGGACTCATCAGGCTGATCGAAGGCAAAGCCAGAGCAGTAAACAATCCACAGCTCTGGGAACTGTATGCCAATGCCAGAGTATTTTTGAAAGATTATAAATCAGCGCTGGATGCCTTTGCGAATCTGCCCCTGAATCAGCTCTACCGCTTTGCTGAAGAACAATATGCAGCCATGAATGACAATGTGGCTTTGATGGCTTTCGAGAGGCTGCAGCAATCCGCTCCCGATCTTTTCCGCAAGGCAGATTATCAATTGCGCATGGCTCAGATTCAGGCCCGTAACGCTCACTTTGATCAGGCTAAGACCATTCTGGACAGTCTGTTTGCGATCCCGGAACTGAGTGTCACGCAGAATCGCAATCGCACCCAGGCAAACTTCCTGGGACGTAAGCTGCTGGCTGAAGTTGAGCTGAATCTGGGGCTCGATCCTGATGCGGTGATCACCACTCTGGAAGAGGCTCGCAGGTTCTCCCGTAATCCGGGAGAGAATCAGGAGATTAGCCTCAGTATTGCCAGATTGCAGCTGATGCGTGAGAATTATGCGGCAGTTGGTCCTCAGCTCGCAGCCATAAACGATCCCCGGCTTTTGGAGATCAGCGCGTATTATCGATTTCTGCTCAAACTGATGCAGGGTCACACCCAGTATGCGGATTCCCTGATGAACGAGTACGTTATCAGTTATCCCGCAAGTGCTTATGTGAACGATGCGATCTATCTGATGATGATGGTCTTGGGTATGCAAGCCCAAGATCAGACTGCTTTCTTTGCTGCTTTCAGAAGATATAATCTGGCAGACCGCGCGGCTCCGTCAATGCTGCTTGTTGTCTATGAAAAAGTGAAAGACGAAGAGCTGAAATTGATGGCTGTGGAATGGGCTATCGCGCTGGGCGAGTTCAGTTTGGCTCAGACTATCCTGGAACAGCCCTGGGAGGATTCTGTCGCGCGGGAATACTCTGCCGTGCTGAGCTTATCTCTGGTCTCAGATCCTGAGTATCAGCAGCGTCAGGCTCGGGAATTCCTGAAAAATCAACCTGAGAGCATATTCTCACCCAGGCTGCGACAGGTGATCAGCCGGATGGGGCTTGGAAGACCCAATTTATAAATGATATGATTTTGTGCTATAAGGAGTTTAGATGAGAAAGACCATTCGTAAATCCTACACCTTTGACGACGTTCTGTTGGTTCCGCAGGCTTCCAAAGTCCTGCCCACCACAGTAAAACTGGAGACCCAGCTCACAGCCCGAATCCAGCTGCGGGTTCCCATCCTCAGCGCTGCCATGGATACTGTCACAGAATCCGCTCTGGCGATCGCTATCGCCCGGGAGGGGGGAATCGGGATGATTCATAAGAATATGACGATCGCCGAGCAAGCCCAGCAGGTCCATCTGGTTAAACGGGCAGAGAGCGGGGTCGTTACCTCTCCTTACACTGTCAGTTCCAAAGACACTGTCAGCAAAGTTTTACAGATGAAAAACGAACACCATATCGGTGGATTTCCGGTGGTCGATAATGGACGATTGGTAGGTATTCTCACCAATCGTGACCTTAGATTTGAGACCAATCTCAAACGCAGCGTGCGTGAGCTCATGACCCCTCTGGAAAAGCTGATCACCGCCCCTATTGGCTGCAGTGTCAGCGAAGCGACGCTTCTCCTGCAGAAAAACAGGATCGAAAAACTGTTGCTGGTGAATCCTGATGGCAGCCTGGCAGGGATGATCACTGTGCGTGACATCATGAAACGGATAGACTATCCCAACGCGGTACAGGACGCCAAGAACAGACTTCTGGTGGGTGGCGCGGTCGGAGTCACCGGGGATTATCTGGAACGGGCACAGGAACTTGTGAACAGCGGAGCAGACATCATCACGATCGACACTGCGCATGGACACCATATCCACATTAAAGAAGCACTCTCCCGCATCAAGAATAAACTAAAGATCGATGTCCTGGCAGGCAATGTCGCAACAGCTTCTGCTGCCAGATATCTGATCGATAACGGCGCTGATGCGATCAAAGTGGGGATCGGACCCGGCTCCATCTGCACCACCAGAGTGGTGGCAGGCATTGGAGTGCCGCAGCTCACTGCCATCATGGATTGCGCGGAACAAGCTGCCAAGCTCGGAATTCCTGTAATAGCTGATGGTGGCATCAAATACTCCGGAGATATCGTCAAAGCCCTGGCCGGAGGTGCCAGTGCCGTGATGATCGGATCACTGTTTGCGGGAACGGACGAAAGCCCCGGGGAATCGATCATCTATAACGGCAGACGCTTTAAGACCTACCGTGGCATGGGCTCGATCGGGGCAATGAAGAAAGGCAGTAAAGACCGCTATTTTCAGGAAACTAACGACGAGAACAAGCTGGTTGCAGAGGGTATCGAGGGTATGGTTCCCTACAAAGGATCGCTCAAGGACTTCCTCTTCCAATTGGTGGGTGGCTTACGTTCCGGCATGGGTTATTGCGGAGCGGCTGACCTCAAGGCCCTGCAGCGAAACGCGGAGTTTATCGAGATCACACCGGCGGGGCTCAAGGAATCTCATCCCCACGATATCAGGATCACCAAGGAAACTCCCAATTATCATGGCAGTGACTAAGCCGGAACACCATTTAAACAGCTTCCTGTATTATCTCAAGGTGGAAAAAGGCCTTGCACCAAAAAGCATTGAAGCTTATGGTCGTGATCTGCGTGACTTCCTGGAATACGACCCTAAACGTCCGGAAGATTATGACAGCCGCGATGTGACCAATTATCTGGTAGAGCTTCAATATCTGGGGCTGGTGAATACCAGCCTGGCACGTAAACGCGTGGCTATCAAGCAATTCTTTGGGTTTTTAGACGATAATGGGATCGGCATCAAAGTGGATTTTGACCGGATCCCCAAAATCAAGCTAAGCCAGCACTTTCCGGATTTCCTCACCGTTGAAGAGATGCTCTCCCTGCTGGATGGTCTTCCGCTTGAGACTCCACTCCAGCTCAGAAACAAAGTAATGTTTGAGCTGCTCTATGGTTGCGGTTTACGGATATCTGAACTGCTGGGACTCACTACACATGACATCAATTTGGGAGAGCAGATAGTGCTGGTGCGCGGTAAGGGCAGTAAACAGCGCTACGTTCCTTTTCTGGACAGTCTGTCGGCCCTGCTGAATCAGTATCTCGAGCAAGCCCGACCCGTGATCATTAAGTTTAAGCGCACCGACATTCTTTTTCCCAGCGTGCGCGTCAAGCAGATGAGCCGCATGGGCTTTTGGAAAATCCTGCGTGAAGAGGCACTGAAGGCAAATATCACTAAGACGTTGACCCCACATACTTTCAGGCATTCATTTGCCACCCATCTGCTGGAAGGCGGGGTAAACCTGAGGATTGTGCAAGCGCTGCTGGGACACGCCTCCCTGGATACCACCCAGATCTACACACATGTGGACACCCGGCATCTGATCGAGACCCACAAAGTCTATCATCCCCGGGCTCAATTCATATAAATTTCAAAATATATAAAGGAGACCTATTATGTCTAAGCAAAGGAAAAACCGGGCTCAGATCCGTGGCTGGAACCAGCTCCTGATCACCGCTATAACCTTGATGCTGTGTTTCGGCATATCCTCCTGCAAGCAGGAAAAAACGGTTCCGGATAAAACTCTGCAAAAGATCAGAGTTGTTCTGGATTGGACCCCGAACACCAATCATGCCGGACTTTATGTGGCAAAAGACCAAGGCTATTTCAAGGCCGAGGGTTTGGAAGTCGAGATCATCCAGCCCGGGCAGAACAGTTCAGACCAGGTGGTGGCTGCCGGAAGCGCGGAATTTGGTGTGAGTTATCAGGAAAATGTGATCGCGTCGCGCTCCAAAAGTATTCCTCTGGTTTCCATCGGGACCATTATTCAACACAACAGTTCCGCTTTCGCCTCGCTGAAATCAGCTAATATCACGCGCCCCAAGGATTTTGAAGGGAAACGCTATGGCAGCTGGGCCTCGCCAACTGAGATCGCTATCCTGAAAACAATCATGCGCGATGATCGGGCAGATCATACAAAAGTAAAAGTCATCGACGGAGCCACGGATTTCTTTTCCACCATCGGCAAAGATGCTGATTTCGAGTGGATCTATCTGGGCTGGGACGGCGTGGAAGCCAAGCGCAGAGGCATCGAGCTCAACCTGATCGTGCTCAAGGACCTGAACCCCGTCTTTGACTACTACACCCCTGTTTTGATCACCAGCCAGAATATGATCGACACGCGTCCTGAGATCGTCCGGGCCTTTCTGAAAGCTTCCTCCAAGGCCTATGAATATTGTATCGCCAATCCGGTTCAGGCAGCTGATATTCTCACTAAGCAAGTTCCTGAATTGAAATCAGAATTGGTGAGGCCCAGCATGGAATTTCTGGCTAAGGAATATAAAGCCGAAGCCTATCGCTGGGGAGAACAGAAAGATTCCGTGTGGCAAAACTTTATTGACTGGATGTACGACAACCGCCTAATAAGCAACAACATCAAGGCAGCTGATGCCTTCACCAACAGCTTTCTGCCCCAATGACCCCAATCCTGAGCGCTACGCGGATCACGAAGTCTTTTTTGCATGCGGGCAAAATGACCACGGTGTTATCAGGTCTGGATTTTGAGATTGCGGAACGCGAGTTTGTCTGTATCATCGGCTCGAGCGGATGCGGAAAGAGCACTCTGCTCGAGCTCTTTGCAGGGATCTCCAAGCCTGATTCGGGAGAGATCATCTATCAGGGAAAAGATATCACAGGAGAAAGCGGATTGCTGGGCTACATGCCTCAGGAGGATCTGCTCTTCCCCTGGCTGAGCACTCTGCAAAATGTGTTACTTCCGGTTCGGATCCGCGGAGGAAACTTAAGCCATGCCAAAGCCAAAGCGCTGGAATTACTTCCCACTTTCGGACTTGATCAGCACTCCGGCCATCTTCCTTATCAGCTTTCAGGAGGCCTGAAACAACGCGCTGCCTTCCTGCGCACCTACATGACCGGTTCCAATCTCCTATTGCTGGATGAACCCTTTGCAAACCTGGACGCGCTCACCAGGTTGCAATTGCAGGATTGGCTGCTGGAGATCAAAGACCGGTTGAAGCTTACCATTGTGATGGTGACTCATGACATAAGCGAGGCTTTGAAGCTATCGGACCGAATCATGGTGATGGGAGGGAGCCCCGGGAAATTCATCAAAACTCACGTCCCCAAATCCCCGCACAGCCTTGATACGGATTCCATGGAGGAGATCCGGCTGGAGCTGATGTCCTGGCTCTAATCCTCCAGCATGATCCCGGCAACCAGCTTGTAGTGCTGCTGGTCACGCTCAAAACATTCACCCACACTACAGAGCATGATCCCCTTTTTATGCATGGGATAAAGCCCCGGCTCCAGATTTACGCAGAGTTGAATGAACTCACGATCCGTAACCGGTAATGCTTCATAGGTCCTGCCCCGATACTCCAGTTTGAGCGTCACTCGCTTCTCTTGCTCACGCTGAGTGATCTCCACCTCTGCCTTATCCGGAGTGATCAGCAGCAGTGAATATATCTGCTCAAGGGGCAGCCTGGCATAATGAGCCTTTGCAAGTTTTCTGGATGTATCATAGAAGATGAATTCCTGCCTGTTTGGTGGATGCAATACTGAAACTTCAGCAATCGAGGACTTACCCTTGTAGTGCCAGACAGAGTTTTTCCGGATTATGTAATTCTCAGTCTGGAAATAGCTGATCGCCCTGTCCGTGAGCTCCAGCTCCACAATATCCAGCTTCTGAGCCATGCAGCCGTTATCCAGCACCAGATCTTTGGCATCGATGGCATAATGCGCGTCCGAATTGTGCGAGACCAGCCTGATCCAATTCCCGGTTTTGGTGTCGATGCCTGCCACGCAATACTTTCCATACTTCTTTGAGGTTGCCAGCAGGATCAGCTCTTTGGTCACAGGTGGATGATCTCCGCTTTGGGATAGAGCTTTTGGATCCTCTGGGCAACTAATCTGCGATGGCATTTGTCGGCCTCTGCTTCAGAGCACAGGAGGCAGAAAGGACCTTTCACCCCGGGGATGAAGGACTTCAGGAATTTATCAGTCTTCCGGGCTTGCAGGAGCTGGTCAAAGGCCTGTTCATAGCCTTCCCAATCCAGTTCATGACCCCGGTAGGAATCCCGAATCTCTTTACTTGGTGCCAGTTCCGGCAGATGCAAATAAGCAATCCCGGATATCCTCTGCAGGAAATACTCCAGATCATTCATCTTGGTGAAGCCAGCCAGCTGACTTTTGTTGTTGAGCCGAATATCGAGCAGGGTCTTGACCTTATGCTCTTCCAGCAAGCCGAAGAAGCGGGCAGCATCTTTGCCCGTAAAACCAATTGTGAAGACGGTCATGCTTAGTCCTCCGGGTTATCCAGACGCCAGGCGATAGCTTCATTGCGCAGCAAATAGGCCTCAGCCAGGAGCTGTTCAGGATCCTTCTCGCCCTCGATCAGATCAAAGATACTGCTTTCGTCCCGTTTAGGAAAATACTTATCCAGCAGCCTGAGATCAAGCTCTGCCTGAGTCAGGACATTACCGTCTGCCATAATGTGCTTTAGATCGTAACCGGCAAGGCTCAAAGCTCTGCTGACCATGATCGCCCGATGGCAATCGAAGGGGTCCTTCTCCGCGCAGAGCAGGGCCGGAGTCTTGCCTTTCACCAGTTGCAGATCCAATTGGCGCATACCTTCCTTGAAAGTGTCTGAGGCTGTGAACCAAGCGTAGTTCAGCCAACCCGCAGGCGTATAAAAATCTTCATCCGTCTGCCTTGCTCCAAACCACTGTCCAAAATGCTCGTAAGAAATGTTTGCGGATTTCAGGCTGCGTGCCAGTTCATCCCGGTTGAATTGCGGATAGCGGGCAGACCAGGGGCTGCTGCGCACGTCCAAAACCAGATCCACTCCATATTTCTGAAGCAGAGAGATCAACCTCTCAGCCTCATGATTGGAATGACCAATGCTGTATATCAGGTCCATAATCCTCCCCAAGAGATGATCGCAATGTGTGAATTCGTCCTAAAACTGTCAATTACTTTTCTCTTTTTCTGAACTGATCAGATTATCAGCTTGACTGATTTGCAAAAGATCAGAATATAGCAACCAAGGGAGATTAGAGTATTATGATGAAATTTTCGGATGAGTTGATACATCAGGTTCTGCAGGAAAAGTTCGGCTTCAGCAGTTTCCTGAACGCTCAGGAAGGTGTGATCCGTCAGCTGTTAGAAGGGCGGTCCACGCTTGCGATCATGCCCACCGGCTCAGGCAAATCCCTCTGTTTTCAGTTACCCGCTCTTATATTTGAGGGTCTGACCCTAGTGGTCTCCCCCATGATCTCGCTGATGAAAGATCAGGTGATGCAGCTCAGCCAGTTGGGGATTCCGGCAAGAATGTACAACAGCATGATTAGCCCGGAAGAGCAGCAGATAGTGCTCCAAGAACTATCCCAAGGTAAGATCAAGCTGCTCTACGTTGCTCCGGAAACCCTCATGAAAGAGTTTTTCCTCCAGAATCTGGAGAACCACAAACCGTCTTTGATAGCCATCGACGAAGCGCATTGCATCTCGATGTGGGGGCATGACTTCCGTCCGGAATACCGGCAATTGGCTTCATTGCGTTCTCGCTTTCCGGATGCGGTATGTTTTGCTCTCACTGCCACCGCCATCCCCAAAGTGAGAACAGACATCTGCGAAATCTTGGATATTCCACCCGAAAACCAGGTGGTGGAAAGCTTCGACCGTCCCAATCTGCTGCTGGCAGTAGAGCCTAAACAAAACAGCTATGCCAAGCTGCTGCAGTTTCTTAAGCAACACCAAAACGAAAGCGGGATCATCTATTGCATGACCAGAAAGAAAGTGGATGATTTGACAGAGAAGTTGCTGGATGAGGGTTATTCCGTACTGCCCTACCATGCGGGTTTATCAGACAAGGATAGACACACGAATCAGGAAGCCTTCATACGGGATGAAACTCAGATCATGGTTGCAACCATCGCTTTCGGGATGGGCATCAACAAATCCAATATCCGCTTTGTGCTGCATATGGATCTCCCCAAGAGCCTGGAAACTTACTATCAGGAGATAGGCAGGGCGGGTCGTGATGGCTTGCCTTCCACTTGCCTGCTCTTCTTCAGTTTGGGGGATCTGATCACTCTCAAGAAGATTATCTTCAGCTCTGATAACAGCGATTTGAACCACACGATTCAGCAACATCTGGAAGCTATGGTGACATATGCGGAGACAGGTGGCTGCCGCCGTAAACCCATACTCAACTGGTTTGGAGAAAGCTATACTGAACCAAACTGCGGCATGTGCGACAACTGTCTGCGCTCCGAGACGGAGATGATGGATGCGACCGTGCAGGCTCAGAAGTTCTTATCCGCAATCTATAGAGGCCAGGAGGCTTATTCGGCTGAAAATGTGATCAAGATTCTGCGCGGCTCCAAAGCAAAGGAAGTACTGGAATCCGGAGCCGATAAACTGAGCGTTTACGGAATTGGCAAAGACTGGCCAACGACACAGTGGTACAGCCTCTTTCAAGCCCTCAAACAAGCCAGACTGATTCAGATCGGATTCCCAAACTACCGCCTCATCCTGAACCCGGAAGCCTGGCCAATCCTCAAAAATGAAAGCACCTTTTCCATGCCCAAATCGCTATTGACAGTGATGATGGAACCTGCCAAAGACGAATTTGATCTGGAGCTGTTCGAGCTCTTGACGCAGCTTAGACGCAGTCTGGCAAATGAACGCAGGGTTCCGCCCTACGTGATCTTTTCAGATAAGGTGCTGCGTGATCTGGCTCGTTATTACCCTCAGGACCTGGCTGCTTTCACACAAATCAACGGAATCGGAGAATACAAGACCAACCAGTTCGGAGAGATGTTTACAAGTTTGATCAAGGAATACTGTGCCCCTTTGAACCTTCCACAAATAGCTATACCTGCCCCTGATAAGATCAAAGCGGAAAAAAAGATCATCAGCCGCACCGTTCAGATTGCCGATTTCATCAAAGCCGGGCACACCCTGCAGGAAGCCATGGTTGAATTCGGGATCCAGCTTGGCACCATAGCGGAGCATCTCCAAAGATATCTGGAATCCGATGGCAAGCTGGAAAGTAAGGTGATCAGAGCTTCATCCACCCTTGCGCCAGAAGATTTCGCCCGCATCGAGAAACGCTTTTCAGAGCTGGGCATGGCACAGCTATCCCCCATCTATCTGGATTTCAACGAAGAATTCAGCTATCTGGAGCTGAGGCTGGTGCGCCTCTTTTTGCTTGCCCGCATCAGCGAAAGCCAGTAAACTATTATCATGATCACCAAAAGGAGTAGAAATATGGACCATATGATCCTGTTCCTCGCAATCATTTTGCTTATTATTCCCCTGGGGCTGAGCGCCAAGGGAGATGCTTACTTTAAGGATGGAGTAGCTATCCAGACCACCGCCAAAACCCCGGCAGCAAATGACAAAGTCATCTCAGCCAAAGTCGACGGCAAGTGGCAGAAATTCCCTCTGGTGGATTTTCCCCAAAGCTATTGGGATTGGAACCGCAATGGCAGAAAGGAATATCTGGATATCTTCCGTGAAATGCTGGCCAAGGGTCCTGAAGCCACGCGTCAACCGGGGCTTTCCGGACCGCACAACGGAATCATAGCCACCTATGGTGCCAAACGCAAGGACAGCGCGTTCAAGCTCAACAACGCTGTCAAAGGCATGGGATTTTTGCCCAAAGCGGAGAAGCTTCCCGGAATGATCGAGAAGCTGCGTTCCACTCTGGATGAGCCTTTGGGAGTAAAACTGGAGATTCTGGATTCTATCTACACCTCCGCGGAAGAGATTTTTGCCGCCGACAGACTGATCTCCCTGGAGCTCTACAGCGAACCGGCTTTTATCACTCAAACCTTTATCAACCAAATGACCAACCCTGCTTCTGTGATCGTCTGGATGGACATTCCCACCTACAAAGTGAAGTCCATTGTGCGTTTACTGGATCCCAAGGACACAAAACTGACCACTTACGAAAAGCAATGTGTGGACTATGTAAATTTGATGCACAGCTACTTTCACGGTGAATTTCCCCGGGATTATATCGCGTCCGTTTATTTCGTGACCGAGATCTACGACAGTTCTCCGGGCAGAAAGGACGCGCGCGGACTACGCATCAAATAGACGATAAAGATTGACAAAATAGTCCCCACAAGAAGATTGACCCTTGCCGGGCGCAACGGTGGTGGCTGCTTGTGAACCATGTCAGGTCAGGAATGAAGCAGCATTAAGCAATGCCGGTCATGTATCGTTGTTAGTCCGGCATTTTATTTTTATTCGGCATAAGAATTGCACAACTGCAGTCGACTTGTCAGTAAAGGAAGATATATGAAGCGTATCTCATTGATAATAGTACTGATCGCCATCGTGTTCACGCTTTTGGCATATCCCGTCCGGATCCAAAGCTGGAATCTGAGGGCAGACGTAAAAACTCTGAATGAAGCCCGGATCGGGATCGATAACGTCGATCACAGAAACGGGGTGATCATTGCCTATGTGCGTGATGGCGCAGAGTTTGACAGAGTTCGCGGATTCGGTTTTGATCCGGTCCGGCTGCCTGAACCCCATCTGGATTACGCCCGTGAGCTCTGGAATTCCACCAAGGATAGCCGCGACCCGATGAACGCCTATTACTCGATCGATGAATACAACGCTTTCATGCAAAACATTGCCGCGCAATACCCTCAGATCTGCTCTCTGGTTTCCATTGGCAATTCCGGCCAAAACCGTCCCCTCTGGTATCTCAAGATCTCCGACAATGCGAGCGTCAACGAGGCTGAACCTGAGATCCGCATGGTGTCGAGCATCCACGGAGACGAAGTGGTCGGCTTTGACATGCTGATCCGTCTGATCCAGCTGCTCACTTCCCAATATAACCAAACCCCCCGGATCACCAATATCGTCAATTCTTCCGAGATCTTTATCAATCCCATGTACAATCCCGATGGTTACGCACTTCAACAGCGTTATAACGCTGCGGGTTACGATCTCAACCGGAATTTCCCCATGCCAACCGGAGAACAGCATCCGGATGGCAATGCCTGGGGAGTCGAAAACATCGCCTTCATGAACTACAGCCCCACCCGTAACTTCAGCCAGTCCATCAACTACCACGGTGGCGCCCTGGTGATCAATTATCCCTGGGATTATACTTACACCCTCACTCCGGACGACGCCCTGATCCAACAATTGTCCCTGGCTTACTCCACTTCCAATTCACCCATGTACAACGGAGAATTTGAGCAGGGAATTACCAACGGTGCGGCCTGGTATGTGATCACCGGCTCTTTGCAGGACTGGACCTACGGTTATACGGATTGCATCGATATCACTGCCGAGATCGGATATAATAAATGGCCTCCCGCTAATCAACTGGACACTTTTTGGAGTCAAAACCAGGAATCAATGCTGAATTGGATCGAATTTGCCCAAAAGGGATTGCATGGCTCCGTATCAGACACCAGTGGGAATCCGCTGGATGCTTCGATCACAATTTCCGGTAACGGTAAGATCTGGCACACTGATCCCGCTTTGGGCGATTATCACCGTCCCCTGTTGGGAGGCACCTACACTGTGACGGCAAACGCCGATGGATTCATTGGTGAGACCGTGGTTGTAAACATCCCGGCCGGGGCTTCGCTGCAGCAGAATTTTTCTCTTCAACCTGCAGGGCAGACACCATTTCACGGCATTGTGCGGGCTCAGGATGGAATTCCGGTTTCCGGGGCCACAGTTAGCATTGGCACCACTCCACCCACGGTGCTCAGCACTGATGCCAACGGGGTTTTTAGCCTCGCTCAGATCTATGAGGGAAACTATCCCCTCACGATCAGCGCCGCTGACTATGCCCTCTGCAGCCAAACCCTGGTGATCGACCAAGGCGATGCCTATCAAGCTTTTATCCTCTCCGCTCCCCTCTTTGAAGATGATTTTGAGAATGGAATCACCAATTGGATCGCCAACACACCCTGGGCCATAGCTCCGGACGGCTCAAATCACGTGTTAAAAGACTCTCCCGCCGGTAATTACAGCAATAATATCAACCGCAGCATCCGGCTCGCGACCCCCTTCGCGCTGCAGAACGTGAGCAATCCGGCCCTTAGTTTCAAAGCCAAATACGCGCTGGAAACCGGCTATGATTTCGTCTATGTGGAAGCCAGCGCCAATGGCAGCAGCTGGACCCAGATCGCCAGCTTTACCGGGATTCAAAGCACATATCAGATCTTTAGCTACTCGCTCAGTGCTTTTACCGGTGGAGTCTGCCATCTCCGCTTCCGGATAGAGACCGATCAGAGCCAAAACGCCGATGGGATCTCGATCGACGACTTCCAGGTCTCCGGAAACCAAGGTGAGATCATCATGGCTGGTGATGCCGATGCCAACCGGATGCTCAATCAGGCAGATTATGAAGCTGTTTTAAGCTACACTGTCGGTTTGGACCCCCTTCCCCAGATCGATCCCCTCCCCTGGAACGCAGCCCGAATCACAGCTTGTGACGTCAACAGCGATGAAGTCATAAACTCCCTTGATGCCTACTATGTCTGGCAATACATGAACAATCCCCAATTTCGCTTTCCATCCCAAACCGGTGAGGCTCTCAACCCCGCGGATCCCGGTCTGCAGATAAGTTATTCGAATATCCTCAGCCTCAGTTTTGCTGATTCCAACGCGCTCACGGCACTGGATATCACGATCGGCAACCCCGAAACCACTCAGCTCAGTTACGTCGACATCGATGGCAACGCTGCCATTGCTCCCAATCCTCATCAGAATCGGCTCGCCCTGTTCTGCAATCCAGGCTCAAACCTGATCATCACTTTCGGTATGAGTACCAATCAGGCTCAGGTGATCTGCAGCGGTACTGTCAACGGCTTCCCCTTCTCAATTCCCGTCACAACCGGATCTCCTGCCGATGATCCGCAGACCCCTGTCCTGCAAAATGCTTTGGAGCAAAACTATCCCAATCCTTTCAATCCCTCCACCACATTAGTTTATACTGTGAAAGACGACAACAGTCCGGTGAAAATAAGCATCTACAACGCCAAAGGCCAATTGGTGAAAGTGCTCACCGATACCGTTTCAGCAAGTGGCAGAAAGCAGATCGGGTGGAACGGAACCGATTCCCGGGGTAGCGCCGTCTCCAGCGGAGTCTACTATGCCACCCTGCAGATCAACGAGTTCAGACAAAGCCGCAAGCTGCTGCTGGTGAAATAGATGCGGATTATCAAGATTCTCCTTCTCTCCGCTTTGATCTTGCTGCCGCTGCTGCTCTCTGCCTGCAAAAAAACCGCACCGGCAGAGGAAAGCAAGCCCAGTCCCGTCTTTCGTAAAGACGGCAGTTTGGACATCCTGGCTCCGGACGGAACTGTGAAAACCAGCTTTGATCTGGAGATCGTGGAATCTGAGAGCGAAGTGCGCCAGGGCCTGAAATACCGTGATAAAATGGCAGATAACCAAGCCATGCTCTTCATTCTGGATGGTCAGGGACCCAGCGGTTTCTGGATGCAGGATACCTATCTCTCTCTCGATATGCTCTTTATCGACCGCGAACAGAATATCTTCCAGATCGAAACCCACACCACACCCTTCAGCGAAGAACGGATCGAGCCTGAAAAGATCAATAAATATACCCTGGAAATCAAAGCCGGCATCGCTGAAAAACTGAACATTCAAAAAGGTGACAAAATCAGATGGCAAAGAATCAAATAATCGTCGCGCTCATCCTCGGACTAAGCTTTATCATGCTCCTGGGGATCTTTTCCTGTAAACATAAAGATGCCCGGATCAAAGACAGGGGTTCCGAAGCAGCGGGCGAAGATGAGTATCTGCCGGAAGCCAATTCCGAAGCCGCGGATAGCTCCAAGGCTGCCGGGATCAAAGCAGAAGTGAAGCCAGGCTCCACAATTGCCAATTATAAATATACCTGGACCGATTCCAAAGACATCCCCCCCGTCGTCATCATCATTGATGATTTCGGTCAAACCGGAGGCCAACTTTTAACGGACTTTGCCGCTTTACCCCGGGAGGTCAGTTTTGCAATTCTACCCGATCTGCCTAAAACTACCGAATCCGGCAAACTGGCCACCGCAAACGGACATGACGTCCTGATCCATCTGCCCATGCAGGCTCTTGCCTCCGGAACCAGCCCGGGAAAAAGATTTATCGGAACAGACACCCCTGCTGCAGATATAGTTGCGATGCTCAGCGATTTTCACGCTCAGTTGCCTATGGCAATTGCCACCAACAACCATATGGGCAGTGCTGCCACCCAGAATGAGACTGTGATGAATGCCGTGCTGGATTATCTGGCTGCAAACCACATGTTCTTCATCGACAGTGCCACCAGCGGGAATCGTCTGGCCTACAACCTTGCCAAGTCCAAAGGCTTGCGCAGCCTGCGCCGGGATATGTTTTTGGACGTGCCGGATAACACGGATGCCACCATCGCTGCCAAGATCCAGGGGCTGGGTAAATTTGCCGGACGCCGGGAACCCATCGTGATCATCACCCACTGTCATAACCGTGACAAACTGACTGCCCTGCAGAAGTTTATCGCGCAGATCCAGGCTATGGGCGTGAAGCTGATCTCGGTCTCGCAAGCCCAAAGCATGGCTTAGAAAATTAAGAATTAAAAATTAAAAATTAAGGCTGCCTGGTGCAGCCTTTCTCTTTAGCTGCAGGCACGCCCCCGGCATGCTTCAGGCACGCTCCCGGCACAAACGTGCCTGCAGCATGCCTGGGGGATGCTGCCGCGATGCCCTGTAGGTTCGGACTCTGTTCCGAACTGAGTGTGCGTCCTGTGTAGGTTCGGACTCCGTTCCGAACGAATTGTGCAGTATAGAGTCGCATAATAGTTCGACAATACAGATTGACGTCGCATCGGAGTGCGACACTACATTTTGACTTCGCATCAGAGTGCGACACTACACATAAATCTGCATATAGTCCCGATGCAAATACGTTCCCTTCCATTGTTTCCAATCCTCTGCCAATCCTGCTTTTACCGGATTTTCGACAATGTAATCCACAATTCTGTTCAATTCGTCAATGTCGCGAACCAAATGATCATAACATTCTTTCTGCCACAAGCTACCTTGTTGCCCCAGAGCTGCATTGATCCTTCCGGCATTGTGCACTCATTGAACCGAATACTCCAGTAAGATTATCAACTATAGTACCATCTATAGGATTTGAAGCCGGATACAACTGGATAATGCTGGTATTGTATCCGAGTTGCTGCATGTAAGAATTAAAAGTATCTTGGTTATTATAAGCCCACTCTTTGTTTCCCATGAAAGAGAACGTGCCCAGAGGATAGTCGATAGAGAATAAAACAGAGCTTAGTAATAAGCATACTATAGCCAACACAGTTAGCTTTTTCATTTGTCTCCCCTGATAGTTAATAGATTAATAGCTTCGAGCTGCCCAGCTTTTCACCTCTATGCTTTGCAAGGATGAAGTAGATGCCGGTAGCGATTCCCTCACAATCTATTTGATAAACCCCACTGCTTGTATTGTCTGCAGCAATATCCCAAGTTTTGATCATTTGCCCTTTTAGATTGAACATCTCCACTGTGATTCTCTCATATCTGCTGATGCCGGTACCGTTTAACTTCAGATTTGTAAAAGGCTCATTCCTTGAGATGGGGTTAGGATATATTCTAATACTGTTTGTGATAACTGGGGCAAGCTCGTCATCATTGCTTACTGTAGTGTCAATCAATGAAGCATTCCCAGCGTAAATATATACTTTGCCCGGCGTAACATCGTGGCCGCTACCTTCATCCCAAAAGAAAGGAGCAGATACTGCTAAGTCAGAGAGCCCGTCGCCGTTGAAGTCGCCAGTAGCTTTTGAATAACCGAAATTGTCAGCTACTTGTGGGTGCGCCAATTGTAGGTCATATGTTCCGTTAACGTTCTGCCCACCCAGCCAAAGCAGAACATCACCATCAAAATAACTCCAGCGATGATCTGAAGCAACTATATCATCATAACCATCACCATTAAAATCACCATAGACCATGCGTAAACCAATACAATTCTCGGTACCCCAAGTAATGGTGGGACCAGATAAAGTGAAGCTGGGTGGCACAGGAAGATTAACTGAGCCCAGATGAACATTCAAACCGTAGCTACTGAAATCATCGTAGCCATCGTTATTGATATCACCCAAAGCACAGGCTCGGGGATCTGGATAGTATACATCTTCCTCCAAAACTAGTGAATCAGCTTGAGGAAACCCGGGGGACCCAAAGAATGCTACTTTTCTGAAATGATTATGCTGACCGAAGATAGGTTCACTAAGATGGCAATCATCGATGTCATCTCCATTCACATCTCCTATCCCTAGCAGACCATAAGGTGACGAATCAGACACTTTGAAGAGAGAGGGACTGTTGTAAATATCATCCCATATGTATAAGTAGGTAATGTGATTGCTTGTGTAGGATATTGAAAGATCAGCCTTCACATCCGAGTTGATGTCACCTAAAGCATATACACCAAACCACGCTCTTCCAGGAGCCGACCAGACAATGTCCGGAGTACTTACTGGGTTCGTTCTACCCAAATAAATTCCTATGAATTGGGTTATATCCGGATAAAGAGTTCCAATAATCAGATCATCATAACCATCATTATTGAGGTCTCCTGCGTTAATCATCGTTGATGTATCACCATACTGGTGCGCGTATGTTCCCTCGATCACAAAATCCGGGACATTATCGAATCCTGGACCACCCCAATAGAAGTAGATCTTACCATAACAGATATCCTCGTTGAAAACTCCAGTGGGGTTCCAGAGGGAGGATGCCACTACCAGATCATCATAGCCATCCCCATTGTAATCCAGACTAACCACAGTTCTGCCGAAATAGCTGCCGATAAACTCGCCATACATGGTAGCTATGAGATCCATGTGGTTCTGAGCGGAAAGACACACTATCCCTATTGTGAGTGCGATAAACAGCAAAGAAATCTGTTTCATCTGAGCCTCCTTGATGAAGCTTATGGTCATATATAGAAACTAGCTAACAATCTAAGTCTAACCTACTAATGACATTTGACGTCTATAAGGTATTAACGACACGGAGTAACATTATTTCCATCGATTAAGCTGTCAAGTTTTTAAATCTATTTTTTTGAACAGTTAAGTGTCTGACCAGGATTACGTACCCAGACCGCTCTGCTAGTCCCGGGGGAGAGAAATTCCGATTTCCCTCGTGCCGAATCGGAGTTCGGCACCCCCTCTTTAGCAGTCCAATACCAAGATTGCTAATTTTCTCTTGACACAAAGCCATTGCTGGCTAAATTATCCCCATAATGTGAATCACACAAAGGAGAATTTAGCATGGCAGACAAGAAAGTAGAAAGCGGAAATCTCAGTATCCA
>JAKLEY010000059.1 GCA_022711455.1 Candidatus Cloacimonadota bacterium | reverse complement strand
CGGATTCCGGTGACCCCTACCCCTTTTTTAGAGGAAAAAGCAAGCCTGCGGAGGATTCCAGCCTGATCTGGAACCAGCTGAATCATGCCCGGCTGGAGGATTGTGTCATAGCGGATAACGACCGCATCATCTATTTATATTGGCGTGGGGAAGATATCTACCAGCAGCTTAGCCTATTCACTCTTGTATTGGAATGCGCTCCCCGCCACCCCAATGCCATCCTCTGCAAAACAGATGGTTTGCTGATTCGGGACGCGCTGGTCAAGTATGGCTATGCGGATAACCCCCAGCGCCAAATCCTGCCAAACTTGCCCTATCAGAGCCCGCAAAGCTCCTACCAGCCTGATTTGGCTGAGCTTGCAGGGAGCTGGGAACTGAAGGTTTCAGGCCAGGAAGATACTATCCTCTGCGCGGATGTAAACGACTATCTGGCCAAGCATTACATCCATGTTTTGCTTCGCCGGAAAGAGCTGCAGGATCTCGCTCTCCAAAAATCCTGGTGGAAGAAAGAGGCTCAGAAGCTGGAGCGCAAGCTCAAGCTTCAAGCGGATGATCTGGCTTCAGCCGAGAAGGCAGGGCTCTACATCAGTTACGCGGAAGCGATCAAATATAATTTGCGCGAGCTCAGGACCGGGCAAACCGAGCTGCTTGCCATCGATTATCTGGATCCTGAGCTGCATGAGATCAGAATTCCCTTGCTTCAGGATAAATCGCCCCTGGAGAACATGAATTTCTATATCAAACGCTATCAGAAAGCCAAGAAGGGGCTGGCCGTGATTCAGGAAAACCTCATCCGCACTAAAGCCGATCTTGAGCGCCTCGATGGCATCCTGCAACGTATAGAGCAGGGGGAATCCGTCCCTGTGCTGACTGCCAAAGGCAGCAGTTCCGCTCCGCTCACTCACAAGCTTTCCCTGCTGGAAAAGCTCCAAACTCTCAGGATAGACCAGGATTTTGAGCTGGTGATCGGACGCAAGGCCAGTGAGAATGATTTCATCACCACTCAGTTGGGGCGTCCTCACGATTGGTGGTTTCACACCCGGATCTATCACGGTTCCCACGTTCTCCTGCGCTGTCTGACCAAGAAAGAACCCAGCCCTGAATTGATCCGGCTCTGTTGCTCACTGGCAGCCTGGAACAGCAAGGCAAAATTCTCTTCCAATGTGCCAGTGGACTACACCCAGGTGCGTTACGTCCGCAAACCCCGCAAGAGCGCGCCCGGCTATGTGATCTACACCAATCATCACACAGTCTATGCCGAACCGCTTGATCTGAGAGCTGTTAAGCAGTCTCTGGGCTTATGAAAGCTAAGATCACGGATCGCGCGATCATCGTCAAGGTCACCAATTTCAGCGAGACCAGCCTGATCGTGCGCTGCATCACTGCCAATCATGGCTTTATCTCTTTTTTGGCCAAGGGCTTGCGTAAAACACAAGACAAAACTCAATTGATCAGTTTGCTGGAATATGAGCTCAATCTCTACAGCCCGCGCGAGCAGGGGCTCTACCTCTTTGCCGATGCCAACCTCATCTCCGAGAACACCATCTACACTCATCCGGAAACCTGGGCTGCGGCTGAATGCGGAATTGAGCTTCTGGAACACCTCCTGATCCCGCCTGAGGAATATGGCTGCTATTACGATCTGGTCAAGACTTATCTCGCCTATCTTGAGAAAGTGGGGAAAAACAGCATCCTCATCCTCTGGCGCTTTTGGATAAGGGTTTTCAAGCTCTCCGGAGTGGATTTCGATCCCCTGCTCTGCTCCCACTGTCACAAAACGGGGGAAATAGTGGCTGCGCTGGATCAAAGCTCCGGCAGTCTGCTCTGTAAAGATTGTCTGGACGATGCTTCGCGTGCCAATCTGCTTCTGCTCTCATCAGCTGCCAGGGATATCCTGTCGCGAATGCCTCAGATCGGTAATCTGCTGGACCAGATCAAGCTAAGCAGATCTGTAGCTATCGAGATCAACGCTCTGCTCTCTGCCTGGTGGGAAAGCCATTTTCACGAAGCGCTTCATCTTCGCAGTTTGGGCGTGCTCGTCCAATTTTATTAGTACGTGCGCTCGCCGTAGCGCCCTTCTAAGAGGGTGCAGGGTTGGAGGGTAGCGGCGCTCGCCTGAAGCGCTGTTGTTTGGCAGGGGTGCAGTCCGTGGGGTTTGAGGTTTGCCTGTGAATATCTTGCTCTCAGTCCGGTATCATATCTCTGACTGACCGCTGTCAACACCCTTCGTGAAGCGGTTTGAAAGCGGTTAGCAAGCGGTATGATAGCGGTTAGACAGGGATACGACCACGAGTACCGTAACATAGCTTTCAAGCTGTTGTATCCGAGGCTTGAGCCTCGGGTGACTGACAAACAGGCTAAAGCCTATGTTACAAACAGACTGTAACATAGCTTTCAAGCTGTTGTATCCGAGGCTTGAGCCTCGGAAGTGATGACAAACAGGCTAAAGCCTATGTTACGAACTAAAACGGTTCGAACTGATTGATCTCCCAATAATAGCTTTCGGCTTCTTTCTGGATGCTGAGCAGGTCGTCATAATGCACCTGTTCCCAGCTGATCAGCAAGTTATAAAAGGATTGCAGGGTCAGGTTATCGGTTTCCTCCGCGCATTTGCGATAGTGGACGATGGCATCTTTTTCCAGCAGCAGCGCGGTAGAGATCGCGCTAAAGAGATATTGATCCTCTCCGATGCGTTTGAGGAAGCTGCCGCTGAAGATCGGATTCATATCCTGGAACGCCTTCAATTCACCTGGCATATCGCTGGGCAGCAGGTCGCTGGAGATCTCCTGATAATACTTCAGCAAATAATTGAAATGCCGTTTTTCCTCTTCCCCCCGGGCGGTGAAGAAGTCTTTCACTTCCCTGTCCGCGGAGTGCGCGGCGGCGTTTTTATATAGGGTCACGCTGTCCATTTCGCCTTGCATCGCTTTCTTGAGCGAGGCCAGCAGATTTTCTTTGAGTGCCATTATTATCCTCTTTTTAGTTTATTCTTTTAGCGATATGATAAAGCGCTGCGGCGTTTGAAGCAAAGAATTAGTTATTGGATTGCAGGACTTTGTTCCTGCACGTGTCGCGACCATTTCTTGCACATGCAGGAACAAAGTCTTGCAATCCACACCCTGCGTCATGTCATTTTGTTGATAGTAGATAGATCCGCTGAGCTCATCAACAGCCAATAGTGAATCCACTATTTCATGTTTTGCGCTGCCCACTTCCCCCGAGAACTGTTGTGTTCCTCCGAATATCAGGCTCACAAACATGTGTAGCACAATAAAGCCGATTAATCTCGTTTTCATTGTACTCACCGACACATAAACTCTGTAGGGCTTACGGTATTAATAATCACTATACACCTACTATTTTATTCTGAGGCTCTTAACTGCTTATCGGAATAAGATCTGTCATGGGCTTCCTTTGTTGAATTTCCAATTCACGTTTCCGGTTGTATTCAGACAAAATCTGTGGGTCCCCCAGATAGCCGATTGCGATCATCGTCATAGCTTCCAGGTTCTCGGGTAAATCGAAGTGTTCCTTCACCTTGGGCGTGGAAAAGCCTGCCATGTTGTGCACATAGATGTCCATGGCTGTGGCTTGGGTGGTCAGATTGCCTATGGCCAGCCCCAAGTCATGCGCTGCCCAGCGGTTAGGCTTTCCGGTGGCTGTAAAATCCGTCTGCACCAGAGTGAGCATCAAGAGCGGAGCGGTTGCAGCCCATTCCTGATTTCCGGGCAGGAGGCAATCAAGGAGCTTTCTGTAAAGCTCCGAGGAGTCCCTGAGTGACCAAATGAAGCGCCAGGGCTGTTCATTGTTGCAAGACGCTGCCCAGCGTGCTGCTTCCAGCAGAGTCAAAACCTGCTCTCTGCTCAGCATGTGATCAGAAAAGGCGCGTGGGCTCCAGCGATTCTCTATTAGCTCATGTAAGGGAAATTGATAATTCGGTCTTACTTTCATCTTTACCTCGTTTCTATTCTGGATTGCAGGAACAATGTCCTGCAATCCACATTTCGGGTGGACTGCTACTTGCACGTTAAATATAGTCATAAATTATGTCAAGAACGGATTCAATGGTTTGTGAACAAATGGCTTTCCAGAGTCCCGGGACGCAGAGGAACTAACCATTAACCCATTAACCCATTAACCCACTAACCACTATACCCCACTATACCCCACTATACCCCTGCACCCCTACAACCCTCCTCCACCCCTTTCCTCCCTATTAGAGCTCGTTAATCACATCTTAATCCCCCCTTAATCAAGCCTTAATAGTTAACGCTTGATTAAGGCTTGATGGTCACTTAATTGAGACCCTGAAACGAGCAAGGATTTAGCTTGACAGATAAGTATCTGTTTCAAAAGGCTTTTGGCTTTCCGGAGAATCACCAAAAAAAAAGTGAGAAAATAATGAATGTTTTATTGATCAATGGAAGTCCGCATCCCCAGGGATGTGTGTTCACTGCCTTGTCCGAAATAGCCACTAGCCTGAATCGGGAAGGGATTGAGACCCGGATATTTCACATAGGCAACAAGGCTATCAGGGGCTGTATCGCTTGCGGAAAATGTGCTCAGACGGGCTATTGCGTCTTCACGGATGACCCTGTGAATGAATGTGTGGATCTTGCCAGCCGGGCCGATGGTCTGATCATTGGCAGTCCGGTCTATTATGCCTCTCCCAATGGCTCCTTATGCGCCTTCCTGGATAGAATGTTCTTTTTGAAATCCGCCAAATACGCAGACAAACCTGCTGCCGCAATAGTTAATTGCCGCAGGGGTGGGGCCTCGGCAGCTTTTGATGTCCTGAACAAATATTTCACTATCTCCAATATGCCTGTGGTCTCCTCGCAATATTGGAACGCGACTCACGGCACCACTCCGGAGGAGGTGAAGCAGGATCTGGAAGGCCTGCAGATCATGCGTAGCCTGGGCATAAACATGGCATGGCTGCTCAAGTGCATAGATGCTGCCAAAGCCACTGTGCCATATCCGGTCCGGGAGGCCTGGCAACGCACCAATTTTATCAGTTAGCAGTCTCTATTTGATCCACTCCAGGAATAGTTTAAAAGCGTTTGGGGAGATTGAATGCGCGCCTTCAAATTGATCAAGGCGCAGATTTTTGAATCCGGCTGCTTCCAGAGTGGCATAGGCTTTATCTGACTGCCACCACTCTGTAAAAGCGTTGCGCCTGATCCGGCGGGATGTTTATATCCAGATAGGTTTCGGTGATACCCTGTTGCAGTTCTGTCCATTCTGTAGTATATGGATCAGCGGTCCAGAATATCTTATATGAAGTAGCGTTGGACACTAGGTTCCAGGTCAACCGGATGCTGGAGGCTGATTGCCTGCTGATGCTGATCCCGTTGGGGCTGTCAAGGCTCAGATAATAAAGATTCTGGCAGTTGAGATCAAACCAGGGTTCGAAATTCACCAAGCCACCGCCTTCTTCGTTGTCATAGATAGAGGCATCGATCGCGCTTGGCTCCAGGCTGCCCCAATAGACGTAGGGCGCGGCCTGTAAATTCGCGCTTGTATTGCTCAGATTCAGCGTGTTGCCATATATTCTGTTCCAATGGGCGGGAGAGCTGCCCAGGTTCAGGTTTCCTCCATAGTGAGCAAGGCCGGTTCCAAAGAGGGCTGAGATCGTGCAATTGACCAGATTGAGGGTGCCGGAGTATTGCAGGATACCATTCTGAGCGCTGTCGAGCTGGCAGCCGGTGAGGCTGGTGACGTTGTTCCCTTCCAGCTTGATGAGGTTGTGAGTACTGAGGCTCAGCTGACAGCCTGTGAGGTTCACCACTCCCTGATAGATGTATAGGGCGCAGAATTCCTGGGGGTAGCTGTGATTCTCATCGAGACCGGCATTTAGAATATGGGCATAATTGAGGTTGCAGGCTCCGTCCGGTGAGATAATCCGGATTCCGTTCCAGGTGCTGGGCTCAGAGAGGTTCAAGCCCCGGAAAGTCACAGGGGCAGTTTCTGTGCCCAGGACATTGAGCGCGCCATAAACAGTAAGGTGCGGATCGTTGTGGTAGAGCTCATAATCCGGAAAGATCAGGGTAGTTCCGGCAGCAAGATTGAGAGTAACCCAATCCTGCACATATAGATAGTTCATCCGGATGGGAAGCCCGAAATTTGGCCAGCTGGCGCTTCGGCTCTGGTAGCCTCCGCTGACTCCGATCTGGGGGTTGGCAGCTCCAGAGATAGTGACAGCAGAGAATTTATCCAGCAGATTAGGATTGGAATAGATAGGATAATCTCCTGTGTTTTGGATGGTTAGACCATTGACGTTCATTTCGTGGTAGTTCGTATCGCAGACATAGCCACACCAGGCGATATCCTGCAAGCTTAGCTCCGTGATTGTGAGAATGTCTGTCGAGGCAGCGTCTGTCACCACCAGTCCATGTCCAAAGCTGTTTTCGATCAGGCAGTTGCTGAAGGTCAGGCTGGAGGCTCCCTGGCAATGCACAGCCCGGCGGTCGTTATAGGCATCTGTCGCTCCTGCCCATAGAATCTGGCAATGCGCAAGATTGGACCCGGAGTTGTTGCGGAAGATAATACCCTGCCAATAACCGCTGCTGGTGGGATAGCGGGTGAAGCTGACAGGCTGATCCTGAGTTCCCGGAGCGGAGATCCCCCCTGCGACATCGAGGTAGCGGTTGTCCTCCATCCAGAAAACACAGCCCGGGGCAATGTTCAGAGTGCATCCCTGGTAGATATAGAGATTGACGGTGCAGCGGTAAACATAGCCATAATTCGGGAAGCTGACGTTACCGATACCGGTGCTGCCGCTGAGGAGAATGTGGTTGTTAGTATTGTCACTGAGGACCAATCCGGGAAAGCTTCCCGCGAATCCGGAGTAGATATTGAGTGGATAACGCAGGCAGTTGGAGATGGTCACCGCTGATGTGTTGAGGGTCAGATCTGTATCCAGACAGACGATCCCATCCGTGCGGCAGCCGTTGATCAACAAGTTGTTCAGGCTAACGCTGTCTCCGCTGCCAATATCATAGCAGCTCAGAGCCTGGGCATCCACGTTGTTGATCTGGCAGTTTTGCAGGCTTAGCAGAGTGGCTCCAGCATTCTCAAAAAATGCGTTATCATAACCGTGTTCATTACGTTCACCACAGTTATTGAATCTGCAATGCTCAAAGCTGGCGTTGCAGCCATTGCGCAGATAGATGCTCTGCCAGAAACAGGCAGAGCCGGGAACGCGGTCAAAGATTATCGGTTGGGCAGCAGAGCCGGTCGCGGAGATGGTTCCGTAAACCTCAAGAGAGCGGTTTTCCTCAAAGTAGAAAACGGTGCCGGGCACGAGGCTGAGATTGGAATAGATATAAGGATTATAACTGCTGACCAGATAGGGATATCCGTGATTGCCAAGGGTTTGAGAAGCAAAATTGCCCCCACCCAAAATCCTGATCAGGTTGTGAGTGTTGCCCTCCAGCGTCAGATTCGCAACCTGGTGAATCCAATTCGCCGAGATGCTAAGCGGATAGGAATTGCAGCCGGAGATATTCAGACCGTTTATGTTGATATGGTAGGAGCCATCCTGCTGCAGAAGGCCTTCCCAACCGCAGCCATCGATTGTAAGATTATTGATGCTGAGGTTATCGGGATTCTCGCTACTACCGTTATTACTCTCGATAAAAATACCACGGCAGGCGGCATTTATGATCGTGGTGTTGCTGATTGTAACCGAATTCGGACGGTAGAGCCGGAAGGCTTCCCCGGGGTTACTGTATTGGTCGAGCAGAGCGCAATGCTCCAGGATGCAATGGTCAAATTGCGCTGAGGAGATCCCCGCGTCCAGAACAAAGCCCCGCCAGTGTGCGTCAGTGCCGGGAATGCGGGTAAAGAGGATGGGCTGATCCGCGGTTCCCAGGGCAGAGACTGAGCCGTTGCAGTTGAAACCAACGTCGTTACCGAGTTGGAAGACACAGCCGGGCTGGATGTTGAGCGCGATATAGTTGGCTCCGATATTGTATGCCTGAGACACATAGGGATAACCCCAGTTCCGAAAAGTGGTGTTCCGGCGCAGGTAACCGTCGTTGTGGATTATGATTCGGCTGTCTGTGTTCCCGCTGAACTGGGGCTGTTCATCCAGAAAATCGATCAGGTTTGCAGGAAGGGCAATTGCTCTGCCACAGCCGGAAATGCTTAGGTTTGTATAATCCAGGCTGATGGTGCTGTCAGTGATCAGGAGTCCGGTATCGGGGCAGTTCACGATCTGGACGTTGCTGAGGTTCAGGCTGCCGTTATGATATCCGTTGATCACGATGCCGTTGCTGGTTCCACCCGGGATAATGCTGTTTGAGATGCTGAGGTTTGCCATCCCGTTGGCGTAGATGGACGGTTCCGGACCGTATTCGTGATGGCCGCAGGCGTTGAAGCTGCAATGATCCAGAAGTCCTGAGCTCCCCACCTCAAAGCTGAGGCCTTTCCAGGTGGTGCTTCCTGAGGGATAAAAAGTGATGGGTAGCAGCTCTGTGCCTTCAGCCACCAAAGCCGCGTTGTTACCAATCGTGAGCCTGCCGTGTTGAGAGAAGCACAGGCCCACACCCGGTTCCAGGCTAAGGGTGGAGTTGCCTACAGACAGGTTATTCTGGAGCAGATATGGTATACTCTTGTAGGGCAGAGTGGCGTTGTTCCAGATGCCGGTCTCCCAGATTGCCAGCATACGAACGGCTGGGTCAGTATTTGTGACCGTGATACTACCCAGATTGGTGTAGTGAAAAAGCCCCGCTACCACAGGATAAGACCAGCTGTTTTGGATATTAATCCCGCCCCAGGTGAGCGCGGGATAGGCTCCGGGCTGGACATAGATTCCACTCTGACAGCCATTGACGCTGAAATTCAAGAGACTGATTACGCTGCCCGAGCCCTCTATGGAGAGGGCTCTGCCTCCAACGTTGCCTACACTGCAGGAATTCAGGTTCACGGCTGAATTGCTGATGTAGATACCATGGGCGTTACTGGTGCCAACGGATACGTTGTTCATGGTAACGCCGGGGGAATTGATGATCTTGAGCAGAGCAGTGCCATCGCTGGAGCGCCCCATAGTGCAATTCTGAAACAGGCTGGCTTCCGCGTTTTGCAGCTCTATCCGCGTGTAGAGGTCATCTCCGGTGATGGAAGTGAAGACTATTGGCTGCTCGTAGCTTCCGTTGGCAGAGACAGCACCTTCCACTCTCAGCGTGGAGCCGTTCTCAAACTTGAGCGTGACTCCGGGATCGATGGTGAGGGTGACTCCATCCATCACACGCACATAACCCCTGATCTGGTGCGGGTTGTTGGATTGGAGGAGGGTAGTGTTGGTGCTGATGTCACCTTCCAGGACCAGGGCTCCAAATACCGCGTTCAGCAGCAGTAAAAAAATAAACAAACACGAGATTCTCTTCATCTCATTCTCCTTTGGTCTATCTGTATATTGATCTTATTGCTTAAGAGCTGTAGCTTTTTCAAATCAAGGTTATTGAATCATTTCTCAAGCGTCAAGATAAAAACACGAAATCTTGCTTGTTTTCCTTCATCGAAGTGTGTAGTTTTCTCAACACTCTAAGTCTGAGATCAGCTCAATTTAGGCTGCAGAATCTGATTGACCACCGATTTAGCTTGACAGCAGTAGTCCGGATTGGGATTGGATTCAAGTAACGGATTTATCTGATCTGGCCTCAAAGACCATAATAACAAAAGGATAAAAGAATCTGATGATGAAAAGATGCTGGTGGACTCTCATTCTGGTGATGGCGCTCAGCCTGCTGGATGCATCGGTTGGAACCCGTGCTGCCACTTGGCTGCAAGGCTATGGCTTGGCGCCATGGATCGTGATCGTGATCATTGCCAATCTCCCTGTGGTAGAATTACGTGGGGCGATCCCGGTGGCGATCCTGCTTTTCAAGATGCCTTGGTATGAAGCCATGCTGATCTCGGTTTTTGCAAACATGATCCCGATTCCTTTCATCCTGCTCTTTATGGATGAGCTCTTTGCCCTGCTGAGCCGGAATAAACATGGCAAACGCTTTACGGAGGGGCTGTTTGCCCGCACCCGGAATAAAGGTAAACAGATTGAGAAATATGAAGCCTGGGGGCTGGCGATCTTTGTGGGCATCCCGCTTCCGGGAACGGGAGGCTGGACCGGTGCCGTGGCTGCCAATATCTTCGGGATCAGGTTCTGGCGCTCCATCCTCTTCATCTTTATCGGAGTTGTGATGGCAGGAGCGCTGGTCACATCTCTGACCATGATGGGCAAGTTTGCCCTCACTTAAGGCTGGTTTATGAATCGATCCTTCACGATATTCTGGCTGGCGGGAGAGAGCTCGGGAGATCTCCATGCCTCCAAGGTGATGCAGCGCATGAACGCGGATTTTCCCAATCTCCGGCATGTGGGCATCGGTGGTAAACTGATGCAGGAACAGGGCTTGAAACCGCTCTTTCCCTTTGACCGCTTTGCGATCATGGGCTTTGTGGAAGTGCTCCGCCATCTGGGTTTCTTTATTAAGGTTCAGAATAAGATCAGGAAATATATCCAGATCGATAAACCTGATCTGGCAATTTTGGTGGATTATCCGGGTCTTAATCTCAGGGTTGCCCGCATTCTCGACGATGAGAGGATCCCGGTTCTCTACTACATCTGTCCGCAGTTCTGGGCCTGGAAACGCAAACGGGTTTATGATCTGAAGGATAACGTGCGCCACGTGGCGGTGATCCTGCCTTTCGAGAAAGAACTGCTTGATATCTACAACGTAAGCGCCACCTATGTGGGGCATCCGATTGCCGAAGAGATCAAGCTGGAGCTTGATCGGGAAGCTTTTGCCCGCTTCTTTGGGCTGGATCCGGAGAAGCAATGGATCGGCTTTCTGCCGGGCAGCCGTAATGCCGAGATCAGCAAGCTGTTGCCCATCTTTCTGGAAGCTGCTGCCTTGCTCGATCCCGACAAGTATCAGTTTCTCTTCTCCAAAGCACGCAGTGTCAACCACCACTCCTATATGCAGATCATGGATTCAGCTCCCAGGCTGAAGAAATATATCATCGACGGCTACAATTATGAGCTGATGAAATATTCTGAATTGCTGATCTCCTGCTCCGGCACGGCAACTCTGGAGGCTGCTTTTATCGGCACACCAAGCATCGTTTGCTACAAGGCATCCCCCCTTTCCTATTGGATTGGGAGATATTTTGTGCGCATCAAACGCATCGGTCTGCCCAACATAGTTTTGGAAGAAGATGTTCTGCCTGAATTGGTGCAGGAAAACCTGACGGCCAAGACCATCGCTGCCAATGCTTTCCGCATTTTGAGCGATCCGGACTACGCGGCGGAATTGCGCGTGAAACTGTTCAAGCTTCGTGGTCTGCTGGAGGGGAAAAAGACCTCGGTCGAGATGCTGAAGATCATCCGTAAACTCTTGAAAATAGATGCATAAATTCGTCTTCTATCTGGAACGCAAGCTCGGGGGAGCACTGCTCAAACTGCTGGCTAAAACGCTCAAGTATGAGCTGATAAACAAAAACCCTGCAGATCAGATGTGCATTTATCCTTTTTGGCACCGCAATCTCCTGCCTCTGGCGATGCATCGGATCGGAGATCATCTGGCGATCATGATCTCAGCTTCCAAAGATGGCGAATTGATCGCGGGACCGGTGCGCGAGCTGGGCTATATCCCGGTGCGCGGATCCACAACCCGTCAGGGTTCCGCGGCCATGAAAGAGATGCTGCGCCTGAGCAAGACCTATCAATTGGGCATCACTCCGGACGGCCCCAAAGGACCCTCCAAATCGATCAATCCGGGCATCTTCTATATCGCTCTGCTGGCACGAGTTCCGATCATCCCGCTGGTAGCAGAGGTGGAACGGGAATGGCTGGTCAATTCCTGGGATAAATTCCGCATCCCCAAACCTTTCAGCCGCGTTCGGGTGATCTATGGAAAGCCGATCCCGGTGAGCTCCAAAGAGGAGATCCCCGCTCTGGTAGAGCGTTTAGCCTCTGAAATGGCTGCCCTGGAAGAGCGGATCCGCTTCTAAAGCCCGAACTTCTTTACTGCCAGAAACAACAAGCGGGCTCCGACGTTGCCCAAAACCGCTTGCAGCAGATTGGCAGGGAGCTCAGCCACCGCGGCAGCTATCCCGTAGGCAGGCATCAGCGCGGTTCCGAGCAGA
>JAKLEY010000058.1 GCA_022711455.1 Candidatus Cloacimonadota bacterium | reverse complement strand
CAAAAAGAGCCGATTTGAGCGGGAGGCAGATCGGTTGGCACTTTGAAGATGCTGCGCGGAGAAGATAGGGGCAGTTTACCGATGATGGTGTTGTCGTCAACGCGCACGCTTTCTCCGATCACGGAACCCGCATGGATCACCACGTTGTGGCCGATCAGGCAATTTGCTCCGATCTCCACGTGCTCCAGAATCACCACATTGTGGCCTATCTGCACGTTTGCGCCGAGCTTGGCAGTGTCTGAAATGAATTGGCTCATCTTACCTCCAGCAAAAAATCCAATATTTTTCTTTACAAGTATTCAGGCAAGAAAAAAATACGAATATGGATAAAAAACAGCCTTCAGACATCGATCTCAATTTGGCAAAGTATTTGGATCACCTCAAATTGCAGGGAAAGTCCGCGCGCACGATCGAGGGCTATAAACTCGATCTGGGCCAGCTCTTTACGCATCTCAGAGACAGCTTTCCGGATCAGGAGATAAGCCTGAGGGAGATCGATCTTTTGATGCTGAGGGATTTTCTGCGCTGGCTTTCGGATAAAGATGATGTGAACCGCAGCATTGCCAGGAAGATGGCAGCTCTGGGATCATTTTTCAAGTGGTGCAAATTGGAGGGCTTGATCGAGACCGATCCTATGGCCAGGATCAAGCGTCCGCGCTTCCAAAAGAAACTGCCGCATTTCTTTACGGAAGAAGAGATGATTGTGCTGTTGCGCATCCCCGACACAGAGGATAAATTTGGCATCCGCAACCGGGCGATTCTGGAGCTGATCTATTCTTCAGGCCTGCGGCTGATGGAAGTATGCAACCTGAAACTATCCGATCTAGACCTTAGGAAAGGTCTGGTGCGGGTGCTGGGCAAAGGCAACAAGACCAGAATAGTCCCGGTGGGCAAACCGGCTCTGGACGCTATTCAAAGCTATCTTGCCATCCGGAACGGATTTGTTAGGGGTCAGGATATCGATAGTTTATTTCTAACTAAAAGCGGCAAAGCCTGGGATTCCAAACAGCTCAATCTGATCCTGATGAAATATATCGCTCTGGTCGCACAACAAAAAGGCTATTCTCCGCATAGCATCAGGCACAGCTTTGCAACCCATCTGCTCAGCCGGGGTGCCGATCTCAAAGCCATCCAGGAGATGCTGGGGCATGCCAGACTATCGACTACGGAGATCTATACCCATGTCACCCTGGAAGATATCCGCATTGCTTATAACAAAGGACATCCCAGGGGGAAGGAATAAAGGTAGAGCAGCATGCCGATGCTGCTGAAGTTCGGATATTTCGGTCCAGCAGGATCGGCATCCTGCTCTACGGTTCAGCAGGCACGCGCAGATTCGGAGATCGGCGTCCCTCCCGTCACTCGTTACTCGTCACTTAAAATGGTTTTATCTTCTGCAGCACCTTGGTCAGCCTCAGAGCCAGCGCGGTCAGTCTGCTCATCTGGGACGGAGTCAGGTTTTTATCCTTCTGTTTGTCGCTGAGGGCTTCCATCTTGGCATTGATCTCAGCCATGTCCTTGGCGCTCAATTTGCCATCCGCGGATTTCTTCTCAAAGGCCACGACTACTTTTTCGTAACCCGCGATCCATTCTTCCATGGAGTCTTTGCCCACAGTACCTTTGGCAGGATTTGCCTTCTCAGCCTGGGGAACGACAGCTTCTTCAACCACGATCACGCTGTCCGGTGAGGCAGGTTTTTCTTCGGGCAGCACTTTTTCGGGCTTGGCTTTGCAGGCAAAGCTCAGCAACGCGCTGAGGATCACCATGAGGATCAATAGTTTGTGTTTCATGCTTTTCTCCTTTCTTAGTCTTTGATTTATTTGAACCTGGCTTCCCAGCTGGCACCGCAGGCATCGCATTTCTCCTGATACCAGATGGTTCTGGCTCCGCAAGCGGGACAGGTCCAGAATTTACGCATCTCTTCCAGCCAGGCTGCTTCGCCTTGATCACGCAACAGGGAGAGACTTTCCAAAACCTTGGAATGGTGCGGGTTTTTGTCGCGGCTGAATTCGGAGATCAGATCACAGGGGAATTCCGGGCAGTAGGCACAGGAGCTTACTTCGTGCTCATTGCAGCAAGTCACAAATTCGCAATCCGGGATCGCGGAGCATCCGGGACAGGCGGTTTCACCCTCTTCCTCCTGAAAATCCTGCAGTGCAGGATCTCCGGCTTCCCTCTCGTGCAGGATCATGCAGACACAGGCTCCACAGTATAAACCACAATAACTGAGATGTTTATGCATAAATCATCCTTTTCTGAACACCGTTTGATCACAGGATACAGCCTTAATGGATCAGAAAAAACTGTCAATCTCTTTGTTCAGTTATACGGATTGATAAAAAAAGATTGACAGGACATGGCTCGCTTAACAGAGTGAAAATGAATAAATACATGGGGAATCGTATGAATAACAGTCCGGAATCGGTTTCAGAACTTCGTTGGATCAGAATATTGCTCACCATCATAGCTATTCCGGTGGTGGTGGTCATGCTCAAAACCATGGCTTCCATCTTTATTCCGCTCATCTTTGCGGTCTTTATCAGCTTCATCTTTGCCCCTCTCAGGGCTTGGCTGGCGAAGCGAAAAGTCCCTCTCGGCGCTATTCTGCTGATCATGATCCTGATGATCTTGCTGGGTTTCGCTTTGATCGGGGGAGTGGTCTATGCTGCCGTGAACAGCTTTATCGCTCAGTTGCCCAAATATCAGGAGCGCTTCAATGTGCTGGCTGGGGATCTGCTCACCTGGTTTGAACAGGCTACCGCTCAGATGGATCTCGCCCTGGCCAATATTCCTCAGTTGGATGCGGCTGCTCTGCTATCCGGCAGCAGTTTCAACCTCACCAAAGTGGTTTCAGGAACCATGGGCACTTTCGTGAATGCCGGAGGTAAGATCTTTATCACCCTGATCTTTCTGATCTTCCTGATCTCCGGAGGCGGAGCTCTGGAAAAGCGGCTCAAAAAGGTGCTGACAGCAGAGAAGAGCCGGCAGACCCTCGATACCGTGCTGGGCATCCAAACCCAGATCCAGCGCTATTTCTTCAATAAGTTTTTGGTCAGTTTCTGCACCGCGGCAGTGGCTATGACCGTCTTGTGGATTTTTGGTATAGACTTTATCATCATTGCCGGGATCCTCTTTGTGATCATGAATTTCATCCCCAATTTCGGCTCGATCATCTCGGTATCCTTCGCGCTCCTGCTCTGCCTGCTGCAATATGGCTTCGGTCTCAGATTTGCCGGGCTGGCGCTGTGTTTGGGAGCCAACGAACTGTTTTTTGCCAATATCTTCGAGCCCAGGCTGATGGGTCAAAAGCTGAACCTGACCCCGATCATGATCCTGATCTCACTTATCTTCTGGGGCTACGTCTGGGGGATCGTGGGGATGATGATCGCTGTTCCCATCACCTCCGCGGTCAATATTGTGCTCAAACAGATGAACAGCAAAAGCCTGATCTCTGCTGTCATCAGCGATACTTAAAGGAGAGCTGAATTTATGAAAAAAAGACTTTTGATCGCTACCGGGGGCGGAGATTGTCCCGGGCTTAATGCCGTGATCCGTGCCATCGTTAAACGCAGCGCTCAGACCCGGGATTGGGAAGTCATCGGCAGCATCGACGCGTTCAACGGGATCATGCGTGATCCCATGCATCTGATCGAACTCACGGAAGAAAAAGTTGCCGGGATCCACGTCCAGGGAGGCACCATCATCGGAACCACCAACCGGGGCGGACCCTTTGAATGGCCGGTCAAGAACAACGATGGAAGCTGGACTACGGTCGATCGCGGACAGGATCTGCTGGACCGCTTGCGTTATCAGAACATCGATGCCGTGGTCAATATCGGGGGAGACGGTTCGCAACGCATTTCCCAGCGTCTGTTCGAAATGGGCTGCCCTATCATCGGAGTTCCCAAAACCATTGATAACGACCTCTCCGACACGGATTTTACCTTTGGCTTTCAGACGGCTGTGGACGTGGCTACAGACGCTGTTGATAAACTGGTCACCACTGCTGCCAGTCACCACCGGGTCTTAATTCTGGAAGTGATGGGACGCTATGCCGGCTGGATCGCTCTGCATGCGGCGATCGCGGGTGGAGCCGAGGTCTGTTTGATTCCCGAAATTCCCTATGACATCTCTAAAGTGATGGACACCATCAACCGCAGAGTGGACAATGGTAAAGGCTTTGCCATCATCGTGATCGCAGAGGGTGCCATGCCCCTGGGCGGAGGCATGCAATACACCGAGAGCGAGGAAGTGGGTGCCATGAAGATCAAGCTGGGTGGAGCCGCGCTGCGCTTGTCACACGAACTGAAAACCGCCGGCTGCGAGATAGATATCCGCGAGACCATTCTGGGGCATCTGCAACGCGGAGGACGTCCCAATGCCTTCGATCGTTTGCTGGCCTCCCAGTTTGGAGTCAAAGCCTTCGAGCTGGCGCTGGAACAGAAATGGGGACATATGGTGGCCTACCGTCATCCCAATATCGTGGCTGTTCCGATCTCTGAAGCCATCAAGGAATATAATCTGGTCAATCTGGATTCTGATCTGCTGAAAACTGCCCGTGGCATGGGTATGAATCTGGGGGACTGAAGATGGCTTACAGAATGCTCGCTTTGCTGCTCTGTGCCCTTCTTCTGGGTATGACAGCCTGTGAAACCAACGAAGAGACCTACAATCCTCCCCATTACCCCTCCAATTTCAGCATCAATCCCAACGGCAGCAACCTGCAGATGTACGATGCCCGGGTGATCGGGATCGGAAACGTGTTCTACGTGGATGACCAGACCATTTTCTACCAGAATTCCAAGCTGATGCGCCGGGATCTGAATGGGATAACCTATTTTCAGATCGTGCCGGATTCGATGAACTGCTCTGCTCTGATCGTCGATAAAACCGCTCAGTTGCTCTATTTTATCGGGAACGGGGATCTTTACCGCTGTGGCTTTTGGGGAGAGAACCTGACCAATCTGACGCCTCAGAACAGCAAAACCCTGGCAGAACCGCAGCGTCCGGGTAATGGCAGATACATCACCATGGTCGGCAGAGTCGGCTATGTGGCAGGGATCATCACCAATTACGATCTGGAAACGGGAGAGTTGACGGAATATTTCGAGCTGCCCCGGGCCTGGGAAGCCTTCTATAATCAGGAACACAATTCCTTCATCTATCAGGATAGGACGGAGATCAGGAAAATTGACGCAAACGGGGAAAATCTCTCCACGCTGCTGGCAACGCCCTATCAGGTATACGATCTGCAGCAGAGCTTTGACGACAGATACATTTTCATCAGGGTCAGCCCCCAAGCCTATTATTCCGGCGCGTTCTGGGTCTATGATCATGATCAGCAAAGCATGGCCAGCCTGGGAAATTCTTCAGCCTACACTCTGGCAGAAAACCGAAACATGGTCTATGCCGTGCGGGGCGACAGCGACTGGTCGCAACTTGTCCGCATCAATATGGATACAGGCTGGTCGGACGTGATCTTCGATGGCATCTGGGATAATTTCCGGATGAATGGGGCATCATTTCTAAAGATCCGTTCCGATGAAGGCAGGATCTACGTCAAAGCCAGATTTATCAAAGACGATAAGGGGCTGGTCCAATGAAAAAGAGCATCTTCATCCTGATACCTCTCTGCTTGCTGTTGCTAAGCTCCTGCTACGTCGATGAATTCGGACCGCCGAATCTCTATTATCTCTGCTTTGCGGATTCCACCGGAACCCTGCAGAGGACCGAGCTCCCCTTTACGATCAGCTCTTATGAACCACATCCTTTTTATGACATGGAGAGACTGAAGGACGGCAGAGCTCTGATCATCAGCAATAAACTCCATCTCTGGAATCCTTATACAGACTCGATGACGGATATCACGCCCTCCGGTTTTGTCTCGGCTGCTGGCAGAGCAAATGTGGCGATCAGTTCCGATGGAGCGCATATCTACTATTCAACCGGGGCTAAGATCATACGCAGGAACCTGAATAGCAATGTGGAAGAGACTCTGGTCGATTCCCTGGAAGCCAGCTTTTTTGCTCCGGTGCTGTCTCAGGACGAACATTATCTCACTTTTATCAAATCAACTAAAAACACCAATAATACCCTGCTCTACGAGGGTTATCCACTCTATCTGAATCTGATCTCCGGAGAAGTAACGAGCCTACCCCAAACCGGAATTTTGGTCACCCACGCTTTTGTGGATAGCTTCCGCGAAAGGATCTATTACACCGTTAGCGGGCATCTCTATACCATGGAACTGGATGGGTCCCACCGGGCTCTGGTCTTCTCGAATTTTGGCAACGCCATGCTCAGCGGGGACGGGAACTTCCTGGTGAACAGCCTCTACGACTATTACGAAAGCAACGTATACACTCAGTTATATCGGGATAACCGCAACCTGGGCTGGAAGTTTTTTGAGGCTTATGGGCAAAATGCCCTGGCCAGAAACATCAACCTGCTCTACTATGGTAAATTGAAACGACTCTATGCCATGAATCTTGATACTGCAGAGGTGCGTCCTGTGCTGCCAAGTGTCGTCTTTGCCCACGAGGTGCTGAATTTCATGGGCATAGCTCCCGCCTGGGATGGCAAAGACCTTGTCTGTGTGGTTGTCCTGCGCGGTAAGGAGTAACATAGCCTTCAGGCTGTTGTACCCGAGGCTTGAGCCTCGGTGGAATTGTAACATAGCTTTCAAGCTGTTGTACCCGAGGCTTGAGCCTCGGAGAGATGATAAACAGGCTAAAGCCAATGTTACAAACAGGCTAAAGCCAATGTTACAAACAGGCTAAAGCCAATGTTACAAACAGGCTAAAGCCTATGTTACAAACAGGCTAAAGCCTATGTTACAAAATAAATAATGGAGATCAAGTATGCCAGAGTATCGCAGAAGACTGCCCCACAGATATGAGAGTGGTACACCCATATTTATCACCTGGCGTTTGAAATTCACCTTACCTCAGTGTTTATTAACAACTTTGCAAGAACGCAAGCAGGAGTTTGAAACAAAGATCAACGAGCTCAGCGACGAGTATCAGAAAATGCAACGCTACCAATTTGAGAAGAAGCAGTTTGATTGGTTTGATGAGTATATAGCTAAAAGTCCTGAAACCCCGACACTGCTTAGAAATCCGGAACTAGCCGAAATAGTCTCAATGGCGATTCGGTCTCAGGATCGTCACTACTACAATCTGCACGCGTTTTGCATCATGCCTAATCACGTACATGTGCTCTTAACTTTATTAGATGTCGAAAAATTTAGCGATCTATCAGATGTCATGCGAAAAATAAAAGGTGTTTCTGCTTATGAGATCAACAAATATCTGGGTAAGGAAGGGTCTGTGTGGGCAAAAGAATCGTATGACCATTTGGTACGTAACGATAAGGAGTTTAACCGGGTTGTTGACTATATACTGGACAATCCGGTAAAAGCAGGCTTGGTAGATAAACAGGAGGACTGGCCTCACAGCTGGCGGGAAGTAACATAGCCTTCAGGCTGTTGTGAACGAGGCTTGAGCCTCAGAGGACTTGACAAACAGGCTAAAGCCTATGTTACGAACAGGTTAAAGCCTATGTTACAAACAGGCTAAAGCCTATGTTACGAACAGGCTAAAGCCTATGTTACAAACAGGCTAAAGCCTATGTTACGAACAGGCTAAAGCCTATGTTACAATTCTGCTGTCACCTTATAGAAATACCTCGGACCCGGAACCACTTGTGACCAGGTAGTAGTAGTGCTGGTTCCGGCTGATTCCCAGGGGCCGTCAGGGGTTTGGGAACGGTAGATCCGAAAGCGCGTGACCGTCACCGGATAGGTCCAGCTGAGTTGAATGCGGTTGGTGCCGCTGATATAGGTGATAACAGGAGTGGGCACCTGGGGCAGGGCATACCAGTTGATGCGATTGGCATTATCCAGATCGTAGTTCTCTCCCGCAAAGGCTCCGGTGGCATTGATCATATTGACACTGCCCAGGATCACATTTTTAGTCACGTTATAGGTGCTTCCCCAAGTGTTGGTGGGGAAGACGGCATCGTAAACATTGAGCGTCTGGCTGTTATTCAGGGTCAGCAGAGTTCCTCCGGACAAACCATTCTGGAAGCGGCAGTTGTTGAAGCTATGCTCGCTATCCACCAAAGCTCCGGCTTTGACGTTGATACCATTGACACCCATGTATTCAAAGAGTCCCCATTCGGCCGAGATCGTGGCTCCGCTTTCGATGTTGCAGACGTAGTATCCGGATTGGCGCGAGAGCGCGGCAAGATGCCCTGATGTCCCAATCAATTCGAGTCTGCCACCGCTATTGACCACCAGGTTTCTGCCATCGGCAAGCTCAAATTCCGCGTCGGCATCGATCTGTAAAACTCCTCCGTTATTGATCGTGACGTTCCCTGTGCTGCGGTAGAGATGTCCGTTCAGATCCAGAGTTCCGGCATTAATGACTATGTTTCCTGCCCCCAAACCCAGAATGGTGCTACCCAAAGTCACTTTGGCTCCGATGCTTTTATCGAGCGTGAGCGCGTATATATAAACTGAGCCTGGGAGGCTGAATGTCTGATCCGCTGCGCCTTTGAAGGAGATCTGATTGCCTGTGGGCCAGGTGGATTCTACCCCGAGGCTGAGATTACCGTAGAATTGATGATTCATATTCGGCACGGCGTCACACCAATTGCCAAGGGTGACCACACAATTGCCGTAGGCCCGAACCGGCTTGGTGAAGACCACATCCAGCGGAGCGATCTTGTTAATTTCCAAATCATAGACGTCCCAGGGGTCATCGGCGACATTGATCAAAGCACCGGAACTGCCGTTGAGGATGAGTTTCGAAGTGCCCGGATTGAAACCCAACACGGCAGAGTAGGTATTGTTGGCATCAGTCCAGGCGCGTCCCACACTGATCTGCACATCCGTGACGGATGCGGCATTCAGCCCTGCATACTGGGCAATTGAGACGTCCCTGCCCACAATTAAGCGGCTGCCGGTCTTCAGGTTAAGCGTGCCATCTGCAATTGTCAGATCGTTAAGCACGGTCAGCTGTTTGGAGGCTGAGATCTCAAAATTATCCGCTTGGCCTGAGCTGTTATAGATGAAGAGGTTATAGACCGTCTCGTTCGTGCTGAATCCGGTGTTGGCAGAATTGCCGATAAAGCTGATCGTGGAAGTCCCTTCCAGGAAGGCAGAGGGACCGACGTTGTTGCTCCAGGTTCCTTTAATGTCAACTGCATGATTATTGGTGGCAAGGGCTCCGGAAGAGATCAGCAGGTTTCCCCCGATTGTGATCGGGTTTTGCAGATAGCAGGTGCGTCCGGCACTCAGATTGATAGTCAGATTATTGGGATAGTTTCCGTTTGTGATTGATAGCGCGGGGTTGTCTGAGCCCATCATCTCCAGCGTGCCTCCGTTTTGTTGGAAAGCACCCGCTTCCGCGGCTGAGAATCCCACTCCCGCTCTGAAAGTCCCTCCGCTCCAGATGCGGTTGGCATGGGTGTAGAGCAGCACCGAGTTGTGGGTGATCTCATAGGCGCCGCTATACATAAGGATTGCACCCCGCAAAGATACCACGGCACGGTCATCGCGCCAGGCTACGTCGTTGCGGAAGAGCCCCTGGTCGATGGTCATGGAGCTGGTGTCCGAAGTGGTATAAGTTCCATGCACGATCAGCTCTCCGGGTCCGATGGTGACTGCTCCGTCGTGCACGAAATTGCCATTGATAATGCAAGAACTTCCATCACCGATCGTCAGCCAGGCTCCGGGAAACAGATTGAGCAAGGCACCGATCTGGCAGGAAAGCTCTCCCAGATTCAGTCCGTTTGAGGGCCAGATCACCAGATTGCCGGTGGTCTTCAAAGCAGTGCTGCTAAGCGGGTCAAGGTTAAAATCAGAGCCTTCTCCGGCTCCGTTTCCGTTCAGAATCAAGTGCCCAAACCAGCTGAGGGCGCTTCCGCAGAAGATGGATGCGTCATAATTCGGATCCAGAGTGGTGATAACCCCGCTCAGATTCACATTCGAGCCCGCATCGAAACGCCAGTTTCCTCCGCAGTAAATGATACCTGTCGGAATGGTTCCCACAGAACCGGGATACCAGAAGAAATCATCTCCGCAATCGATGGCTCCGGTGCTTGCGGTTAAGCTGGAATGCACGTGAATGTCATTGCTCACATCCAGGGCGTATGCACCCAGGGAAAGGGTTCCTGCCATAATATCCAGGCTGCCTGTGCAGGAGATCGAGGAGCCCAGATTGACTCCTTCCGTGCGATAATCTATGAGTCGTTCGCCCTCGCGTCCGGAGGGGATGAAAGGCTCCTCCCTTGAGGCCGGGGTCTTGTTTATGGTCAGATTGTAAAAGTGATTGGTATCAGGAACAGTTAGAGAAGTAGTTCCGCTCCCGTAAAGCTCCAGAGTCCCCCCCGCAAAGACGACGTTTTCTCGGGTTGAACTATAAGTTCCGAAGCAGCGGATGGTGCCTCCTGTAATGTTCAGGGTCAACGGATAGCTTCCCCATTGCGTGATCCCCCGGTTTTGCCAATTGATGCTCCCGGAGCTCATGGTGATCCCTGCAGCGTTGTAGTAAGCCCAGTAACAGTTCCCGTCCCCTCCCCGGATGTTGATGGTGCCTCCGTAATTGTAGAAGAAACCGTTCAGATCCGCATAGGAACTCGGATCCTGTTGCAGGTTGATCACGCCTCCGGGATTGGCCCAATAGCCTCCGTAGATGCCATTATCGACCAGATCATTGGCTGTGAAGGTTCCGGAGAGGACGTCGATTCCTCCGGCGGTCCAGTCATATCTGGCGCAATAAACAGTAGTGGACGCGTTATTCAGCCTCAGAGCCGCTCCGTTATTCACCACCAGAGTGTTAAAATTCTCACTGTTATAGATATACTGATGTCCGCTGCCGTTGAACTCCACAGTTCCTGTGCCTTCATTAAAAGCAGCCGGACCTGCTGTATTGGTCCAGTTTCCTGCAATTTGGAGCAGATTCCCAGCGTTCACGGTTCCGCTGCTGAGCGCGAAAGAACCGTTCAGAACCAGGCTTGCGGGCAGGCTCACCACAGCCGTGGACGGTTTCTGGATACTCAAATTGAAGAGGTAATCGGCAGAGCCAAGAGCAAGCGTGGCATTCGCACTGCCATTCAGGAGCAGGGTTCCCGCGCTGCACTGGAAGATGCCTCCCGCAAGCACATTGAGGTTGCCGTAGAGGCTGATGATCCTGCTTGCCTGAGCTTTGAACCCACTGGTGCCGGTGACGCTGAGGTTACCCAGGATGGTGATGTCAGCTGTTGAGGAGGCATCGAAGATCAGGCTGTTCGGAGAAAACTTATCCGAAATCAGGTCTTTGAAGGTTAGTGAACCCATACAGGTGAGATGGGAATCCGTTGTCCCCCAGAAAGTGACAGTAGCAGAGTTTAGAGACATAGTGAGCCCGGAGGCCACGCTCAGATCCTGCTTGATCCTGATCTGCGGGCTATTGGAGATCTGAGCAGAGCTTCCGGAGAGCCAGTTCATGCTACCATAAACTGAAAAGACACCGGCACTGTTGGTCATGATCAGGTTTCCGGAGATGTTGGCATCGTTGCTGACCGTGAGCGTAAATGCGGCAAGATTGAGGCTGGCTCCGCTATTCAGATCCAGACTTTGACAGCTGGCATTTGCGGTAAGGAGCGGATAGCGGGGACAGGAAGCGGGGATGATCACGTCCTGCGAAGAGGTCGGAACCCCGGTGCTCCAGTTTCCGGGATCATTCCAGGCAGTGCTGCTTTGGCCCGTCCAGTTGTTGAAGGGAGTGGTCCGCACTTTAAAGCTGATGCTGGAGCCTCCGGAAGCGCCCACATCGTAGATCACCAAATTTCCATTCGGGGTTGTGGTTGTGTCGACCCAGAGCCAGGGTTTGGGGTCGGTCCAGTTGTTGATCTCAGTTCGCTGTGCCTGTGTAGAAAAGAAAGCGCTCATGGGCGATCCGTCGCTATCGACATCTCCACCCGGACGGTAGACGTAGACCTCATCCGGAGGGCCACCGGCATTGCCTGTGATTCCGTTGCTGTTGATTCTGTAAATGATCAATCCGCTGCCGGGAACACCAACGTCGTAGAGCCCTGACTGTCGGCGATATTCCAGCATATAATATTGGGTGGGAGTGGTGGAAGCTATTTTGTAACAAGAATATGGAGAACTATCTATGGCTTGCAGAGTGTAGGTGGTTTCTGTGGCAGTGGGAGTGATGGTG
>JAKLEY010000057.1 GCA_022711455.1 Candidatus Cloacimonadota bacterium | reverse complement strand
GGATTTCCTCTGCCTGCATGCCCGCACCACCAAACAGATGTTTTCCGGTAAGGCCGATTGGACGCATATCGCAAAGCTAAAAGAGGCTCTCAGCATCCCTCTGATCGGCAACGGAGACATAGTGGATCCGGAATCAGCTCTAAGGATGTATCAGGAGACAGGCTGTGACAGCCTCATGATCGGTCGCGGGGCTATGGGAAATCCCTGGATATTCAAGCATACCAAGCAGTTTCTTGATACCGGAAACTATGACAGCATCACCCGGGACGTGTTGGTGGACGCCATCCAAAAGCAGATCGAATATGCCCTCCAACACAAGCCTGAACACGTGGTGGTGCGTGAGATGCGCTCCCAGATCTGCCATTACACCAAGGGCATTATCGGAGGGGCTGAATTTCGCCGGAGGATCAATCACGCCGAAAACGCGACTGAGCTGAGGGGTATCGTTCACGAATTGAGGCAGTTTGCCTGCGCACATTCTGCTTGACAGAATTTGCCACTTTCTGAGGATATATTGAAGAGGAGATTATGACTCGAAAGGAACATTATCAGCTCTTGAATGAGCTGGATCCCAATGACATCACGGACATCAGTGAAGCACACAAAAAGATGCTCCTGGCTCAGGGGCTCAAACCCTTTCGTACCACTCACGGTCAGGTGAAATGGGCTAACACCGCCACTCAGATCTATAAACTGAGCCAGAAAAGCCACAAATTCCACCTTTTCCCCAAAAAGAGAAAGTCCTCACATCCCAACCAAATTCGCAGACGTCATCGTTCCCGCATTCTGCTGCTGATTCGCGATAACTGGCTTTTTTTTCTTATTCTTGCAGCGCTCGCCGCAGGGCTGCTCTATATTGTTCGATTCCATGTATTTTTTTAGGAGAGCTCTGATTTGAGAATTCTTGTCACCAACGACGACGGCATCCAGGCACGTGGGTTGCGAACCATGGCAGAATCCCTGAGAGCTGCCGGACATGAGATAATCATTGTTGCACCTTCTTCTGAGCGCAGCGCTATGTCGCACGCGATTTCCCTGCATCGGGACATCCGGGTGGATAATATCGCCCCCGGTGAGTATGCTGTCAATGGAACCCCTGCCGATTGTGTGGTTGTGGCTCTGCAAAAGATCATCACCGACCCTGTCGATCTGGTGATCAGCGGAGTCAACGCCGGGCAAAACATGGGAGAGGATATCCACTATTCCGGAACCGTGGGTGCTGCAGCTGAAGCATCCTTTTACGGCTACAAAGCCATTGCTGCCTCGATATGTTCATACAGTGAGCAAGTCTTTGAGACCTCTGCTGTTTGGATGGCCAGGCTCCTTAAGCTCGGAATCCACCATCTGATCAAGCCTCTGGAGGTGATGAACATCAACTTCCCCAATGTCACAGCCGATCAGATCAAGGGCATCCGGCTCACCCGAACCGGACACCGCAAATATTACAACTTTATCAAAGTGATCTCCGAAGATGCCAGCGGTTTTTTCTACCAGATCGGTGGTGATAAACCAACCTGGGATATGGGGATCGGCACAGATGCGGAAGCAGTGAGCGAAAATTATATCTCGCTCACACCTCTGGGATTCGAAATGACCCGGGGAGAAGCTTTTCCCTCAATTTTGGAATGGCTGGAAACCAATTCCCTCTTGCAGCTCTGATATGCGTTTCGAAGATCAAAGACAGCTTTTGGTATCTGAGCTCCGCTCCGATGGGATCACGGATGAAGCAGTGCTCAAAGCTTTCGGCAGCGTGGCCCGGGAGCATTATGTCCTCCCGGAGTATCAGATCTATGCTTATAGGAATAAGCCTCTGCCGATCCTGGACAAACAGACCATCTCCCAGCCGTTGATGATCGCTCTGATGCTGCAGCATCTGGAGCTGATGGCAGATGACATCGTACTGGAAATAGGCACCGGCAGCGGCTATGAAGCAGCTCTGCTGGCAAGCATCACCAAAGAGGTTTGCACCATCGAACGCATTGAAAGCCTTTCTTTGAGCGCTCAGAGAGTCCTGCGCGAAGATGGTTTCCGCAATATCTACTTCCGGATCGGAGACGGCACCAGCGGCTGGCAGAAAGCTTACCCCCCCTATAAAGAATTCAGCAGGATCATTGTGAGCGCCGGAGCAGACATGATCCCCGAAAAGCTCACCGCTCAACTGGCTGAGGGTGGCATTATGGTCATACCCGTAGGCCCCGGAACTACACAGTCCCTGCTAAAGATTACCAGGCAAAACGGTGAACTGCTCTATTCAGAACATGGCGCCTGCGCGTTTGTGCCGCTGATCAGAACGGATACCTGATGAAGGAAATGTTATGAATATCTTCCAATGGCTCGGAACCATCCTGAAGAAACCCGATCGTTACAGCGAACTGAAGCAATTTGGCCTCTTTTCGCAACTGAATGCTTATGAGCTGTTCCAAATCAGCAATATCATCACCGAGCGCAGCTTTAAGGCAGGTGAGATCATTTATGAACAGGGTTTTCCGGTGGAAGCGATCTTTCTCATCCAAAAAGGAGAAGTTCAGCTCAAAGGCAGCAATCAACCCGGTGGGATCAGGGTTTTGGGACAATATCAGATCATCGGGCTCATCGATATGTTCAATGCCGGGACCAGATCCTGTTCGGCGCACACCGTCTCCCCCACCTCGGTCCTTGCCATCTCACGCACAGACCTGAGCGACCTGATAGCAGGCAATCCCAGGCTGGGCAACAAGATTCTCAGTTCCAGCTGTGAACTGCTGGCAAACCGCATCTCCGAGCTCAACTCTCCCGTGTAAAGATATTGGTATGAACTGGACAAAAGCGCTGTTTTATATGTTCTTTCTGGCCATAATGGGTCTGGGGGTCTATTTCTATAGGTTTGTCTTCAGTTATCTGATAGCTGCCATGATGTTCTCCTATATCATGGATCCGTTTGTAAACTGGTTTGAGCGCAGAAAGATCCCACGCTGGACCTCAATTTTGATCGTTTATTTTTTGATCGTCTCTCTTCTGGTCTGGTTCGGGACTCGTTTGGTGCCGATCCTTTCAGCTCAGGGAAACAATTTGATCGAGCTTCTGGGCAGCGACCGGTCCAAATCTGTGGAAAGCCTCTTGAAACTGCCCCTGATCAGCAATGTGAATGAGTTTCTGCAGAGTCTTGATAACAAGATTCCCAATCTCTCGGTGCAAACGATGTTCACCGACCTTTTGCAAAAGCTGATCGTTCTGGCTCATCAGGCGCCACAGCTTCTCATGGACAACATCTCCAAGATCATAGGCACCATCTCGTTCGTAGCTTCTGTCCCGCTGCTCAGTTTCTTTCTGATCAAGGATAAATACAAATTCCGCAAGGGGATTCTCGATCTGATCCCCAATCGCTGGTTCGAACTGGCTCTGACGCTGATCCACAAAGTGGACTTCACAGTGGGACGCTATATCCGCGCCATGCTGTTCGAAGTTATCGCGGTGGGAATTATGGCCTCGATCGCTTTTAGTGTGGTTGGCGTTCCTAATCCGATCCTGGTGGGTGCAATAGCCGGTTTCTTCAATATCATCCCTTATTTTGGACCATTCAGCGGCTTTCTGGTGGCTGCTATGTCCATTCTGATAACCGGGGCAAATCCTTTGCTGGTAATCTGGGCAGCTCTTGCCATGTGGGTGACTCAAATAATTGATAACAATATAGTTTATCCTGTGGTTGTGGGCACCACGATCAACATGCACCCCCTGATCGTGTTGCTGACGGTTATTGCTGGAGGCTGGATCGGAGGCATCCTCTGGATGCTGATCTCTGTGCCGCTCGTCTTCATTGTTTACAGCCTTTCCAGGGAACTTTATACAAACTTAAAAGCTTTTAAGATAATCTAATATGCGCAACAAAGAGGAAATAGAATGAGTATACTCGACAAATGCTATCAGTTTCAGGACGCCAAGAAGGCAATAGCCATCGGATTTTATCCATATTTCAGGGTCATCAGCTCGGAACAGAACACCGAGGTCATTTGCGACGGCAAAAAGATGCTGATGCTTGGTTCCAACAGCTATCTGGGGCTCACAACTCATCCCAGGGTCAAGGAAGCTTCGATCAAAGCGGTGGAAAAATATGGCTCAGGTTGTGCCGGTTCTCGCTTTCTGAACGGAACTTTGGATATCCACATCGAGCTCGAAGACAGGCTGGCAAAGCTGTGCGGGAAAGACGCCGCATTGGCTTATCCCACAGGGTATCAGGCAAACGTCGGATGCATCTCAGCCATGGTCGCCAAGCATGAATTTGTGATCACCGATAAGTATGATCATGCCTCCATCATTGACGGCTGTAAGCTTTCAGACGGCACCATGCTGCGTTATAATCACAACGACATGAAAGATCTGGAGCGCGTTTTGAAGAAAATTGCCGGCAAGAACTCTCTGATCGTGGTGGATGGCATCTTTTCCATGGAAGGAGATATCGCAGATCTTCCCGCCATTGAAGCTCTGGCAGCAAAATACGGCTCTCAGGTGATGGTGGATGAAGCCCATTCCCTGGGTGTTTTGGGAACCCGCGGTTCAGGAGCGGCTGAACATTTTGACCTCACGAACAAGACCGCGCTCCTGATGGGAACATTCAGTAAATCCCTGGCCTCAGTGGGTGGATTCATTGCGGCTGATGAAGATCTGATCCATTATATCAAGCATAAATCCCGCGCGTTGATCTTTTCTGCTTCTCTCCCACCAGCCTCGACTGCCTCGGTTTTGGCAGCTCTGGATATCATGGAAGAGGAACCCGAGCGCATGGCAAAACTCTGGGACAACACGCACTATATGTTGCAGGAGTTCCAAGCCATGGGCTACAACACGGGCACTTCCTGCACTCCTGTGATCCCCTTGCACGTTGGAGGTATGATGACCGCTTTCAAGATGTGGCAACGTCTGGGCGAAGAGGGTGTCTTCATCAATCCCGTCATCCCACCGGCGGTGCCGCCAAATTCATGTCTGATCAGAACTTCCTTTATGGCAACCCACAGCAGGGAACAGCTTGATTTTGCCCTGGATAAGTTCCGTCTGATCGGAAAAGAGCTACGCTTGATCTGAGATCGGTGATGCGAGCTATCCACATGCTAAAGTTTAAACAACAAAATAATCCATTATGGAGGAATCATGGCAAGCAAGAGCAGTGCTGAGTATTACAGCAATTTCAAGGAAATGTCCACGATCCGCGCGATCGCTGAGACGATGATGAACGATCACAAGGTGCGCAAAGTTACCCTTGCTGAAGCCTACGAGATGGCCAAGCAGCAGCCCGGGGTCACTGAAACGGATATGCCGATCTACCCTAAATTTGCGCGTATGCACGGAATGCCCGAAGGCGCGAAGGTTCTCAATGACTGCCATGGCAACATCATTGGCCGCACCGCCAAAGCCCGCAGATTCTATCACCGTCTTCCTTCCGACCAGAAGAATAAGATCGAAGGTGATTTCCGGGAAGCCATCTGGCAGATGCAACACTATGATCTGATCAAGGCTGAAGCAGTGCTGGGAATGGACAAGAACCTGATGCTCAAGGCCACATTCATCACCACCACCACTGACGTTGTGAATCTCTACAACTGGCTGCTGAACTTCGCGCCCTATGAATCCGTGCAGGCAGAATATGAAGCCAGCCCCAAGCTGCCGATCCAGGATATCATCCTGATCGCCTTCAACGAATGGACCTGCAACGATCCATTTTATAACAACGTTGGCGCGCCACAGCTGGCTTTGGTGGACGAGAAGCACAATGTGATCGTCAATCTGGGTATGCGTTACTTTGGTGAACGCAAGAAAGGCACTCTCACTCTGGCCTGGACCAGCGGTATCAGGATAGGCATGGCTGCTTGTCACGGTGGAATCAAAGAAATAGATTTTTCCACCTGCAAAGACAGTGCAAAACACAAGCTGGGCAAGCGCTCCATCGCCTTCTACGGCCTTTCCGGAACCGGAAAAAGTTCGCATACGAACAATGCCGATAACGCCGGGACGCTACCGGAAGGATTCTCCAAAGTCGTGCTGCACGATGACGCTTTCCAGATCGATCTGGCAAACAAGATCTGCCGGGTTTGGGAACCCACTTTGTTCGATAAAACAGACAGCCGCGACCTGAAGCATCCGGATTGGAAATACTGTCTGGCTTTGATGAACCATGCAATTATCGATTATGAAGGAAAACGCTGGCCGATCGGACTCGATGTGCGCAATTCCAACGGTCGTGCTCTTCTGGATCGTGATCTGCTGGGCGCGCACGTGAACACCTGCGCCTTCCCCAAAGCCTTGGTCTGGCTGATGAAAGACACCGTGCTGCCTCCCGTGATCAGGATCACCAACAAGTATCTGGCGATCGCCATGGGCGCCGCACTCATGACCCAACGCAACCGGGCTGAGAACGTCACGGAAGACGAGCTCAAGAAGCTGGTCTTCGAGCCCTTCGCCAATCCTTTCCGGGTCTACGAGCTCTACCGTGATGTGGAAGCCTTCCTGGCTGTGGCTGATAACGGAGCTGATTTCTACTGCTTCAATTCCAGAGGTTATTGGAAAGAATCAGATGAAAAACTGGAAGCGATCCCGCTGACTACTTCTCTCACCATGCAAACTGCCATCCTCACGGATCAGCTGGAGTGGGAAGCCTGGGACATGCTGCCCGGAGCCATGATCCCCACAAGTGCATCAATAGAAAAGATCCTGCCCGGATATTATGAGAAGTACCATCCCCAAAAGCGCAGCAATATGGCAGACTATATCAACCTGCTCAAAGACCGTTTCGCGCAGCGGATAGACTTCCTGAAGGGCAGCGATGTGAAAGAAAAGCCCGAGACTCTGGAGCAGCTTGTCAACGCTCTTCAGATCAAGGCATAAACGAGCTATATACTTGTGAGATAACAGATAAAACGCCGATTCAGCTATCGGCGTTTTATCCCGGATAAATTTTGATGCTAAGGACGCAATGCTGTCACATTTGCTGTGTGATAATAGATTCTGTGGCTTCAAAATTGCATCTGTTTTTTGAAACAGGAGTCGGGATTAAATCCGTCTCTTTGAGAACATGGTTTGCAAAAGCATAAAATTATACTGAGTATGGAGGTTAATTATGCAAAGAACCACACTGTTGATACTGGCTTTATTAGCGCTGGTATCCTCCGTTATTGCCCTGCCGCGTGAGCTCGTGGTGGTGGAAGTTGGCACCGGAACCTGGTGCCAATATTGTCCCGGGGCGGCGATGGGATGTCATGATCTCTTAACCAACGGACACCCTGTTGCCATCATCAAAAACCACAATGGTGATTCTTATGCCAACACCTATTCCAACGCCAGAAACACCTATTATGGCATCACCGGTTATCCCACTGCCAGATTTGACGGGCTCAACCCATCCGTTGGTGGCAGCGCGACAGCCTCGCTCTACAGCTCCTATCTGCCCAAGGTCACTTCAAGAATGGCAGTCGCTTCGCACTACACCTTATCTGCCACCGGAAATCAAAACGGCCTGAACTACAACATCAACGTGGTAGTGGATAAACCTGAAGAAGACACAAACACGAACGTGGTTCTTCACGCCGTGGTCACAGAGACCAACATCCCCCAGGTCTGGTTCAATCAGACCCATGTGGATAACGTCTGCCGTCTGATGGTTCCCAACCAAAACGGCACACCGGTCAACCTTGCCACCGGCGGAAGCGTCACCATCCCTCTTGCTTTCACCACCCAGGCTGCCTGGAACGTTGGTAATCTCGAGCTGGTGATCTTCCTGCAAAACACCACCACCAAGGAAATCCTGCAAGGCAAGAAATATCCCCTGGCGGGATTGACTGGGGCTCTTCCGGTTTCCACCAGTGAGCTAAGCTTCCCCAATATGTATGTGACAGGCAGCACAACGCTTCCTATCATCATCACCAATTTCTTCGATACCCCTGCCACAGGAACTCTGAGCAGCAACAATCCTGTATTCGCGGTCAACCCCGGCACCTTCACTGTCGCCGGAGGACAGAACACAACCGTTAACGTGACCTTCAGCCCTGTTGCGGCTCAAGCCTACACCGGAATTCTCACTATCACCAGCAACCTGCAGAATCATCCCTCCATCCAGGTCGATCTGACCGGAACGGGCTTCCTGGATACTGCTCCACTGGCACAAAACGTCACCGTGACAGGACCTCCCGTGGTCTATCAAAACCTCAGTGCAGCCTACACATTCTATGATGCCGATGAAGACACCGAGGGTACGACCACTTTCCAATGGTACAGGATGGTCAACAATCAACCCCAAGCCATTGCAAACGCTGTGACTGCGACCTATCGCGCCGCTGTGGAAGATATGGGCTACCCGATCGTGTGTGGGATCACCCCCTTCGACCAGCATGGTATGCCCGGAACCCTCACCATGAGCGCTCCCACAGTTCCGATCGAAGAGCTTCCGGCTCCGCAGAATTTCACTGCTGTTGAGACCGAAGACAACGTTGTAACCTGCAGCTGGCAGCGCCCTCATTACTTTGAAGGCAGAGGCTTTGTGGGCTACCGCGTCTATCGTAACGGACTGCTTGTGAACACAATCACCAACCCGAACAATATGAGTTTCGTGGACACCTGGGTGCCCGACGGAACTTATGAATATTGGGTGGTGTCTCTGTTCAACGATCCCATGATGATCTCCAATCCCTCAAACGTGGTGACTCTGGTGGTCGGTCCTTCCGCCAATGATGATGACGTGCTGCCTGCAGCCCTCACCGCCAAAGTCGGACCCAATCCCTTCTCCGGCTCCACCACTCTTGAAATCAGCGCCAAAGCCAATCAGGCTGTCAGCGTGGAGATTTTCAACAGCCGTGGTCAGCTCGTGAAGAATTTTGCGCTGAATACAGGCTCAAACGGCTCCATCAACCAAGTCTGGAATGCCACAGATCTGAGCGGAAACAAGGTTCGTAGCGGTATGTATCACTACCGGATCAAGACTGCTGATGATACCGTCAGCGGTAGAATCACACTGGTTAAATAAGCAAGATAGCGCTTAAGAAATAAGACATCATAAAGCCCCGCTGGTCGGGGCTTTTTCTGTAGTGTCGCATGCTGACAGCAGAGTACGGGCGCTCGCCGTAGCGCCCATCCTGGGATTCGCAGATTATTCTAACAATCTGGGCGGTACGGCGACCGCCCGTACACTTAGCTCGGAACGGAGTCCGAACCTACAGGCTATGCTGCGGCTTGCCTGAAGCAAAGCTAAGCATAAAACGAAAAGCGGCACTGATCTCTCAGTGCCGCTTTTCGTCTATAATTTGGTTATCTGCCGTCTTTGCAGGCATTTTGATCAACCATCGCGCAAAGCTGTTTGCGCAGGTTGATCAACCGCATTTTTGCCTCAGCCCAATCGGCAAAATGATAGTATTCAGAGACCTTCACTGACGGTGCCCCCTTCAAGTGAATTGTGAAAGACAGGATACTGCGATCGATGGATTTTGGATCAACTCCATGGTCTCGCACCGAGGTGATCTCTTTGATCAGGTCGGTCTCGATATTCTGTCCGTCAGGAAGTGTAAACTTCATCACACACCTCGTATTCGGAATTATGGTCATTCTATACGATCGAGGGTTTTAGGCAAGAAATATTTTCGATTCCGTGTCAATGATGATAAGATACTGGTCCGTAATGAAAGAGAGCCACCGGAGTGGCTCTCTGTGTATCACAGTATCTTATTGTGTCTCTTATGGTTCCAATCTGGTCCCAAAAGTCCTGAGCGCTTTGATGTAATAGAAAGCTCTATCGGTCGCAGAATCCGTGAAAGCAGGATCCTGAACTGTGTTGAACAGGACAAACGGTCCCAGTGGTGAATTGCTTTTCCAGATCTGATAAGCTGTGGCATGAGTGACGGCATTCCAAACCAGCTGCACACTGCTACCCACAGTAGTGACAGACAGATTAGGCGTTTCCAGCACAGGGTCATAGCCAATACCGAGCAGAGGCAGGTTGTAAACAGGGCTGTTCACAGCATTGGTTGATATAACAGCAGTAGCCGACACGTTTGCATCCTGAAGTGGATTGAAGCTGACATACCAGGTTTGGCTGGATCCGGCAGCTATGTCAAAGCGGACTTCAGACCTGTTCAGATCTCTGCTTGCTCTAAAGGACAGGTCAAAAGCTGCGTTCCGGCTTTCACTGATGCTGAATCCATCCGGTATGATAATCCTGCCTGCAAGAGTCTGCTGCCCGGTGTTCTGGATCACCAGAGGCAGAGTGGCACTCTCATTCAGCTCGACAGCTCCAAAATCAAGGCTGGGGCTGGCGATGCTGATGTTTGCACCATTTGCTACGGGAGGTGTCCCAACCCTGAGATTAGCACGACGATTGAAGGCATATCCCCCTTCGAACACTTCGCTTTGATCCGCAGCATCGCTCCAGGTGAATCTGTATCCGGAGGTCACAGTTGTGTACTGCAACGTTCCTGTATTTGCATAGCTGGGTAACAACGAAAAAGCAGTGTCCACCAGTATGTTATCGACTCCATTCCAGGTAAAGGGAGTGCTAAGGTTCAGCATCTCCCAGCCACCAGCAGTGGGCTGATATGAAGGATTGAGATAGACAGTACTCATCCCATCCGGGGTGTGCCAATTGACTCCATTAACTTCTGTGGTGTGCTTCATCCTGATTTTGAAATTTGGCAAGGCTTGAGAGGGGGCACTTGCCACATAGAATCCTAATTGGGTTATCTGAATCGGACCGGTCACTCCCGCAGCATTTAGTTCAGCGGCAGTATAGACCGATTGACCATGATTGCTTTTGAAGCTGGTGTTGATCGGACTGGCATAGTTGTTGGCAGTGAACGAAGTGCCTGAGCCTAAAACGGCAAATTGTGCCACTCCGCTGCTGGGGCTTCCGATCACTGTATTCGTAGCTGCTGATTCATCCACGCCATACACCGCTGTCACAAAATAGCTGTAGTTGTTTCCGTTCGCCACATCGATGTCGTAGTAAGTCCTCTCTGTTTGCGTATAAAGCAGCGAACTGTTGCGATAGATATTGTAGGCATTGGGACTCAATTGACCGCTGGGTGCGTCCCAGGCAAGATATACGGTGCGATTACTGCTCTGTGCAGTGAGGTTTCTGGGAGGGAAGAGTTGAGTCGCCGGGAATATCTTCAGCCTGAGATTAGGCAGATTGTTGGTGGAGCTGAGCGTGGTCGGCTGAGCATTGTCATTCCTCTCTTGTCTTGCCCTGCTGGTCGGAGTGCTGCTGTATTCCCAGGACGGGTAGGCAGAAATCCATTGCTGATAACCTTTGACAACCAGAATTTGCAGATTTGATCCGCTTTCGTGATTGTACATAGGATTGAGGTTCACTTCCATCCAGCCACTGGCGGAAGTGTTTGGGAAAACTCCGCTGTAAACCTGTGTGTAGCCTGTCAAACTGTAGTTCCCGGAAGCCATCACTGATTCTGTCGTATCTTTCATATATATACTGACAGCCTCAATTCCGCTTTGATCTGTTCCGCTCGTTTTGTTATAAGCTATGGATTTGATCTGTCCGCCCAGCCCTATTTCACTGTCCAGATAAATTGCTTCATGAACGGAATAGTTGTAATAGCGGTCAAGAGGATAGCTCTGAGCCTGGCTCCCGCTTCCAATTGTTATCATAGTGGGCGCACCAACCTCCAATTGCACCGTCGTACCGACACTAAAGGATCCGGAACTGGCATTGAAGACAAGGGTAAACAGAGTTCCAACCGGTGTGGAAGCGAGGCTTGAGATCGAGAAGATCAGATTGTTTGATGAATCCGGAAGCAGTGCTGGAAAACTGACGCTGTTGTTCGCTATCTGAGCGTAGGGGCTCGAGCAGCTGAGCGTTGCTGTTCCGGCTTGAGCAGAGACAGGACTGCTGTTAAACAAAGGAATGATCAACTGACATGTTTCACCCGGATCGACCAAGCCGTCATGATCTCCGCTGATCTCGGTTATTCCCAACGCACCAAAGCTCAAAACCGGTGCATACAAGCCCAGGCTAAAACTGCCGTTCCAGGTTCCCTGACTGCTGTTCACACTGTAATTGACAGTCGCTTGATGCCCCGTCGGAAAGCTTGAGGCAACCTGGATGGGGAATGAGTTTAAGGGACTTGCAGTATCGAATGCCGCAATGGTGCCATAGGCGGAATAGTTGTTCAGAATGCTCAAGTAGGGATCTGTTGTAGAGATAGTGGCAGTGACATTGGTGGCGTTCACACTGCCCACATTCGAGATCTGAACAGCCAG
>JAKLEY010000056.1 GCA_022711455.1 Candidatus Cloacimonadota bacterium | reverse complement strand
CGGACTTGCTTTGGAACTGCCGGGGAGGATAGCAGGGCGGGGTCGTAGCTCAGCAAACGGCGATCCTTCTTCTTTACCAGAAATTCCAGAACTCCGTCTTCATAAGCAGGGGCGATGATGATCTCCGTAAAGATCTTGTTTATGGCCTGCGCCGTGAACAGATCCAGAGGACGGTTTAGCGCCACGATTCCCCCAAACGGAGAATCGGTATCGGTCGCAAAGGCTTTGTGGTAGGCATCTTCCAGCATGTTCGCGCTTGCGATGCCACAGGGATTGCCATGCTTGACGATCACGCAGGTGGGCTCCGTAAACTGCCGCAAGGCACGCAAGCAGGCATCTGTGTCCATCAGGTTGTTATAGGACAATTCTTTGCCATGGAGAACCTGGATAAACTTCTCATTGGCTCCGTAGAGCGCGGCAGCCTGATGCGGGTTTTCGCCATAACGCATCTGATAATTGAGTGGAGCAGAGATCTCCAGGCGGGGCTTGAAATCCTCACCGGAAGAGACTGACTCCAGATATCCGGCGATCGCGTGATCATAGGCAGAGACCATGGCAAAGGCCTTTTGGGCCATTTGTTCACGCCAGGCCAATCTGGTGTGGCCCGTCTCTTCGAGTTGCTGCAGCAGGGCTGGATAATCCGCGGGGTCGGTGAGCACACAGACGTGTGCATAGTTCTTGGCTGCAGCGCGGATCAGGGTTGGGCCGCCTATGTCAATGTTCTCGATGATCAGGGCATGATCGCTCTCAGGATCAGTCACGGTTTTGACAAAAGGATAGAGATTCACGATCACCAGATCGATCTTGTTGATCTGGAGATCTCTCAGCGTTGCCTCGTGTTCTTCTTTGTCACGATCTGCCAGGATTCCGGCAGCGATGACAGGATGCAGGGTCTTCACGCGACCGTCGAGAATCTCCGGAAATCCTGTAAGTTCAGAGACTTCCATCACTTTGGAACAGCAGTTCCGCAACAGACGCGCGGTGCTGGAAGTGGCTACAATGCTGTATCCCAATGCCTCCAGGCGCGGGGCGAGGGCTTCGATCCCGGTTTTATCGGAGAGACTGATCAGAGCGTGACTCATTCAATTTCCTCATCTTGCAGAGTGCGGCGATTATCGCTGAATCGTTCCTGCACTATCACTTCTTCTTGAACCACCTTGTCTTCGATGATCTCAGCAAGACCTTTCAGATCAGTCTTGGTGAGATAATCTTCGATCCGGTTATTCAGTTTTTTATCCGTAAACATCTCCAGAGTGATGCGGATAACCTTTTGGGGCGTCTTCTTCACAAAGCGCAGATTGTCTTTCTGGTCGATCACCGAGATCAGCACTATCCCTCCCATGATGATCACCCAATTCAGGTAGATCCACATCAGCGTGATGGGCAGGATCGCTATATAACCATATACGGCCTGGACACTTGTGAGATTGTATATATACCAGTCAAAACCGCTCTTGGCGATCACCCAGACCAGGGTGGTCCAAAACGCGCCCCGGAACAGCGAGCCGCGTTTGACCCGGATCGAGGGCAGCAGCATATAGAGGAAGATCAGAGCCAAAAACTGCGCCAGGAAGGGCAGAATATTGAGCAATTGCTGCTTGAAAAAGGAGTATTTGAGCAGCCGGGTTACGATGGGCAGAGAGCTGCTGGAAAAGAGCAGGATCATGATCAGAAGCCCGAAGATCAGAGTTCCGAAAAACTTGATGAGCTGGGTGAAAATGTCCTGCGTGGCGCGGAATTCCATGCCCAGTATGCGGTCAAAAGTGTTGCGGATGGTGCGGAAAAGAGAATAGGAGGTCACGGTCAAAACAATGAAGCTGAAGATATTGAATCCGGTGCGCTGCTTCAACATTCCGCTCACAAAGCCACTGACCGCATCCGCGGAACCTGGCATGAAATTTGCGACAATGATCTCGTTGAGCTTGGCTTTCACATCCAAAAATGGCAGATCGGGCACGATCATCACGATAAAAGTGATAAAGGGTATAAAGCCAAGGGTCGTGATATAGGTGAGGGAAGACGATTCTTTGAGCACACCCTCGGTGGTGATGCGCTCGAAGAGCAGCTTCAGGAAGATCCAGACTTTGGTCCAGACTTGTTTGCGCAGCTCGGGATCCCTGAAATTGCGGTAGATCGTGCCAAAATCCACAAAGGGCAGCTTCAGATATGCCAGAATGGTGTCTCTGGCTTTGTTGAGAAAACTTGAGCGTTGTTTGGGCATCACTCCTCCCTCAGGGCGATCACGGGATCGAGGTTGCTGGCACGAACCGCTGGCATGATCCCAAAAATGAGCCCCACCCCCACAGAGACCAGAAGCGCCACCCAGATCATCTGCAGTGAGGCCGCAACCTGAATATCCAGATACTTGCCCACCATATTCAGGATGGAAAAGCCCAGCGCGATGCCAAAGACTCCCCCCAAACCTGTGATCATCACGGTTTGCACCAGGAACTGCAGGAAGATGTCGCGTCTGCGGGCTCCGATCGCCAGGCGGACTCCGATCTCACGGGTGCGTTCCTTGATCGAGGCCAGCATGATGTTCATGATCACGATCCCTCCCACCAGCAGCGAAATTACCGCGATCAGGATAAATATAGCCGTGAAGATCATCGAGCTTTGTTTCATCTGCTGCATCTGTTCCTGAGCGCTGACGATCTGGAACAAACGCTTGCCGTGCTTGAGGTTGAGCACGATGTTCTCGGTCTTTTTGCGCAGTGCTACTGCGGAGGTGGGATCTTTGGCCCTGAGCTCGAGGCTGGTGATAGCCAGCGCGGGATTCACCTTCCAGATCATGGTCGAAAGCGGGATAAAGGCTCTGCGGTTCATATATTCCAGGGGATTATCACCAAACGCGGATTGACCGCCTTGCGCTTTCATCTTCTTTTCCTGCATCACTCCGATCACCGTAAGGGTTTGCGTTTTCAGAGTTTGCATCCCGCTCGCGCCGCCCGGTCCCCCGGCTGAGATCTGCCCCTTGAGCAGCACCTGCTGACCCAGAGGATTGCGGGAGCCGAACAAGGTGGAAGCAACCCTGGAACCCAGCACGACCACGTCGTTGAACTGCCGGACGTCCATGTCTTTGATAAATCTGCCCTTCCCGACGTCCCATTCGTCCACGACTGTCATATCCGGAACCACACCCTGAACCTGAGCCTGGAAGGTCTGTTCGCCCCTTGCTAGTTCCAGTCCGAATTCACTGACCTTGGGATTGATCGCTACCGCTTCCGGGATTTTACTCTTGATATAGTCAATTTCTTTTAAAGTGAACTCTGCCTTGCCGCCTTTACTGAAGTCGTATTGCCAGTTGCGTTCCACCTCGATCTTGTTCAGCCCGCCCCGGGCCTGCATCCAGTCCATGGTGCTCTTGTTCATGCCATTAACGATCGCCAGAACTACCATGATGGACATCACTCCCAGGATAATTCCGATTATCGTGACAATGGAGCGTACTTTTCGGGTCCAGATATCGGCAAAGCCGATGTGCAGAGATTCACCCAGCGAGATTGCCATTGGTGATCTGTCCGTCCATGATGTGAATCACGCGATCCGCCCTTTTTGCCACTGCGGCATCGTGCGTAACCATGATCACTGTGTTACCGGCTTTATGCAGCCTTTCAAAGATCTCCAGAATGTCCCCTCCGGCCTGAGAATCAAGGTTGCCGGTAGGTTCATCCGCCAGCAGAATGGAGGGGTCGTTCACGATCGCCCGGGCGATCGCCACGCGCTGTCTTTGGCCTCCGGAAAGCTCAGAGGGCTTGTGTTTGAGACGATCAAGCAGCCCTACGCTGTCCAGGATCTCGGTGGCCTTCTGCTTTCTGCGGCGCATGGGCATCCCCGCATACATCAGAGGAAGCTCCACATTCTTTTGGATGTTGAGATGCGGCAGGAGATTGAAGGATTGAAAAACGAAGCCGATCTTCTTGTTGCGGATTTGCGACAGCTCGCTCTTGGGAAGTTCGCTCACCAGCTGTTCGTCCAGAAAATAGCTGCCCTCGCTGGGACGATCCAGACAGCCGATAATGTGCATAAGCGTGCTTTTCCCGGAGCCCGAGGGACCCATGATCGCCACAAATTCACCCTGCCTGATGATCAAATCCACTCCACAGAGCGCCCGCACCTTGACCTTGCCAAGGTTATAGTCCTTGATCATGCCGTTGATACGTATTACATCCATTCCATCATTTCCACCTATGTCTTTCCAAGTCTTATGATATCGGCTAATTGTCAATGTATTTTTGCTCCAGACGCTAAGGTAACATAGCTTTCAAGCTGTTGTAAACGAGGCTTGAGCCTCGGATGAGAACTCTAACAGGCTGAAGCCTATGTTACGAGCAGACCAGCGCATGTCTCCAGCCCCGGGTGCAGATCAGCAGCTCAGGCTGATGGAAGTAGCGCAGCAGTTCGCCTGCAATCAGCGCTCCGGCCAGAATGGTGTCTGCTCTGCCCTTTTGCAGGCCGGGGATTTTTTCCTTCTCACATATGGAAAGGGTGGACAGCCGGTCGGACAGAGTTTCCAGTTGCCGGAGAGATAGCTTGCTGCCGTGCACTAAAGAGGAGTCATAGGTTGCCATTCCGTGCGCGATCGCTGCCAGACTGCAGAGGCTGCCACCGATCCCGATCATTGGCACCGGTTCAGAGAGAGGGGTGATGGTAGATAAAGTTTTGGTGATGTGTGTTTTAAGGCGTTCCACTTCTCGAGGCAGGACGGGATCATGCGGCAAGAACTCCCTGCTGAGAGTGACCGCACCCAGCCTGAGGCTGTGGCTCCAGCTGATCTGCTCCGGAGAGCCCAAGGTGAGCTCGGTGCTGCCTCCACCAATATCTGTCACCAGGGCTGGTTGCATGTGTGATTCTGAGACGGCTGCTTCAAACGACAATCCGGCTTCTTCCGCGGCGGAAAGGATCTCCGGGGTGATCGCACAGGCTTCCTGAATTTGTTTGATGATTTCGGGAGTATCTGAAGCCATTCGCAGAGCCATGGTTCCGATGATTCTGATCCGGGCGATATCTTGCCGGCGGAGGTTTTGAACCATGTCCGAAACCACGCGCAAAGTGCGTTCAATTGCTGCTTTGCCCAGTTTTCTGGTGCCGGCTAATTCTTCTCCCAGCTTAGTCACAACTGAGGCTTGCAGAATGACTGTGCCTGATTCACAATCCACAGCCAGGCATTTAACGGAGTTTGTTCCCAGATCGATGACAGCCTGTTTCACTTTCAAAATCCGGGGTCTGCCCTCATATAGACTAACGAGTGCGGGCCAATCTCACTCCCACAAAGGGATAGCCTTTGGTGGGGCTGCCTTTTTCGCGCCAGAGCAGGCTGAGGTTACGTCCCTCTCCGAGCAGGATATTTCCGCCCCGAATGCTTTTCAGGGAGCCGCTGTCGGGCCCGGTGGGGTTGATATAGGAATTCAGATTACGCAGGTAATCCTGATCAAACCAGTCCCAGACCCATTCCGAGACGTTTCCGCTCATGTCATAAAGTCCCTTGGCGTTGGGGTTGAGTGATCCGACGGCACGGATCTTGCCCGCGCTGTTGTCCTTGAACCAGGCAACTTCTGAGGCAGTGTTTGAACCGCTAAAGTTAAAAAGCTGTCCTGATTTGGCCGCCTGTTCCCATTCCGCTTCGGTGGGCAAGCGCCAGCCGTTGGCACGGAAATCGCAGGAGATGGAGTTTCCGCTGATGCGGTAGACCTTGGTGAGTCCTTCGCTTTCACTGCGTTCGTTGCAATACTCGATGATGGCGCGCCAGCTCACGTTGTCCACAGGAAGTCTGTCTCCCACGGTGCTGACGTTTGCCGGCTTCATGAATCTGTTCCATTCTCCCTGGGTAAGCTCATATTTGCTGATATAATAGGGCGAGAGTGAGACGTTGTTTCCGTTTTCCGTGAGTCTGCCGAAACCGAAGGATTCCGCGTTGATAAAGACCATCGAGGCAGGCATCGGAGTTTGCCGGGATGCAGCCGGTTCTGATGTTTTGGGCTGCACCGCAAGCGGCAGGTTTTCCTGAATTGGTCTGCGTGAACTGCCTTGTTTCAACTGGCCGTAGCCGGTGACGGAAAGATTTGAGCTCCGGAGGCTGTCGGTGATCACAGTGCTGGTGATAATTTCGGTGGAATCGGCTTCCGGCACCCGATCAGGCTCCCAGGCTTCGGTGATCTTACGTCCAAAGAGCAGGAATATGGCCAGCACAGCCACCAGAATTATCCCCAGAATTGCAAGGGCAAATTTGAATTCGACTTTGGTCTGGGGTTTGGGGAGCTGAGGTTCCAGCTGATCGGGAGTGAGCTTTCCCCTGTCCCTGATCAGCCAAACGACGTCGTCCTTCAGCTCCGGCAGAGCTTCAAAAGCCTTGGCAAGGCTGTTCAGATTGGTCACGCGCTGCAGGATATTGCGGTGCAGACACTCCGCCAGCAGTTTGTTCAAAGAGAGGCTGACTCCGTTTATATAGCTGAATTTCTGGCTGCGCAGCCGCTGCTCGCTATACATGCTTTTATAGAGTCCGTGCGATGCCAGAAACTGTGCCACGATCAGCCCGATGGTAAAGACATCCTCGCGTTCGTCCACCTCTTCATATTTGATCGCGGAGGTGAGGATAAACATCTTTCCTGCAGCGTCAAACATCATCCCGGGGAGAGCCAGGTTATTGATGGTCAGCCCGTTCCTTCTGGCAGCCTGAGCTGTTTTGATCAGAGCCGGGATATAGCGGGAGATGAATTCTTCCTGAGGCTGGCCGTTGTTTTGCTGCTTGATCTGCAGCAGCGAATTTCCGCTCACGTATTCGGTCACCAAATAGCTGGGATTGTTTACCAGATTGACTTCCACCACTTTCGCAAGGTGCGGATCGTCGATCTTGGAGATCCGGGAGAGGCGCATTTGCTGTTGATAGAGGTTCTCCATCGAGGAGAAGCTGGCCTCAAAGAAGATCTTGATCAGAAACCTTCGGCCGTCTTTCTGCGCGATATATTTGAAGCCCTCGGAATCCTTATTGAGCATCGAAATGATGGTGTAGCCCTGGAAATCCGCACCCGGATCGAGGATCGTGTAGTGTGAATTCTGCTCCTCACTGAGCAGCTTTCCGTTGCCGTTGACCGCGGGCAAATCTGTTTCAAAGGCTTGCTCTGTTTCGGGTTCGGGCGCGGTTTCGATCAGCTTTTCCAGCTCGTTGAAAGCACCGCAGAAGGGGCAGTACTTTGCCTTTTGCGGGATCTCTTTCCCGCAATCAATGCAGAAGTGGGCATTTCCGTTACTGCTCATGAATCCTGTTTGATTATGCGGAGATAAACTTCCTGGCCATTGATGTCATAAAGTCCCATCTGAAGCGGATCCGGCTCCACCTGAGAAAGAGTCACGCAGAGGGTCTCGCTCATGATCCGGTCTCCATATTGGGCAAAAGCCCTGGCAACTTCATGCCCCGCCGCCCAGAAGACCGTGATCCGGTCCATGATCTGAAAATCCAGTTCCTTGCGCGTGAATTGGATCTTATTGATCAATTCGCGGGCATAACCTTCGGTGATCAATTCCGGACTAAGCTGGGTATCCAGCGCCACAAAGAGATCGCCTTTGCTTTGGAAGACAAAGCCTTCCCGGGCTTTGATCTGAACAGCGATATCTTCCGGCACCAGATCCAGAATCTGATCTCCCACTTCCAGTTTGAAAGTGCCGTTCCGGTTGAACGCGATCAGCAGATCCTGAGCTTTCAAAGCTGCCAATGCCTTGGACACAGCCTGCATCAGGGAACCGTATTTGGGACCCATGACCTTGAATTGCGGTTTGAGTTCATAATGCACAAAGTCATCATCTTCAGAGATATAGGTGATCCCGTGGATGTTCACCTCTTCCTGAATCAGCTCAAACATCTTATCCGCCACGGGTCTGGCGCGTTCGGGCAAAAACATTGTGGCCAAAGGCTGGCGCACCTTGATCTGGCATTCGTTGCGGGCGGCTCTGCCCAGGGAAACGATGTCGATGATCAGCCGCATCCTGTCTTCCAAAGCGGCATCGATAAATTCGGGAGCGCTTTGCGGATAGTCTTCCAGATGCACACTGCGCTTGCCGGTGAGGGCAGTAAAGATCTCTTCGGAGAGATAGGGCATGACCGGAGCGATCAGCTTGCACACCTCACAGAGCACGAGATTCAGGGTGCGATAGGCATCGATCTTATCAGATGTCAATTCCATCGCCCAGAATCTTCTGCGGCTGCGACGCACGTACCAATTGGAAACTTCGTCGATCACAAAATCCTGGATCGCGCGCACTGCTTTGGTAAATTCATAGATCTCCATCCAGCCGCGCGTGTCTTTGATCAGGCTCTGCAAACGGGAGATGATCCATTGATCGATCTCGGCATCGCGCTGAAGATCATAAGGATAGGCGCTTGCGTCAAAGCCGTCGATATTGGCATAGGTCACATAAAAAGAGAAGACGTTCTTGAGCGTGCCGATGAACTTGGCATGGATCTCGCGCACCCCTTCGACGTCGAACCGGGTGGGCACCCAGGGCGGGCTTACTTCCAGCAGATACCAGCGGATGGCATCGGCGCCGTATTCGTGCATCAGAGCGATGGGATCCACGGAATTGCCTTTGCTCTTGCTCATTTTCTGGCCGTTCTTATCAAGGATCAAGTCGTTGACCAAACAGCTTTTATAGCTGGAAACACCCTTGAGCAGAGTCGAGATCGCCAAGAGGGAATTGAACCAGCCTCTGGTCTGATCGATCCCCTCGGAGATGAAATCAGCCGGAAAGAGCTCGGTTTCAAAGAGATCTTTGTTTTCAAAGGGATAGTGCCACTGGGCAAAGGGCATCGCGCCGCTGTCAAACCAGCAGTCGATGACCTCGGAGGTCCGGTTCATAACGCCTCCGCAGGAGCAAGCCAGTACCACTTCATCGATCCAGGGACGGTGCAGCTCAATACTTTGCGGAACCTCAGAGCCATCTTTCAATCTGCCTTGCTTGCGCAGTTCAGCAATGCTGCCAATGGAGGTCTTAGCCGCGCAATCTCCGCAGACCCAGATATTGAGCGGTGTTCCCCAGAATCTGTCTCTGGAGATCGCCCAGTCCACGTTATTGGCCAGCCAGTCGCCAAAGCGTTTTTCACCCACAAAGGAGGGATGCCAGGCGATCTGTTTATTGTTATCCACCAGTTGCTGGCGGAAGTCTGTAGTCTTGATATACCAGCTTTCGCGGGCGTAGTAGATCAGCATGCTGTCGCAACGCCAGCAATGGGGATAGCTGTGTTTGAGCTGTTCCCGGCGGAAGAGGATGCCCTGTTCTTTGAGGTGACGGATAATATCCTTATCTGCTGATTTAACAAACTGATGCGCCCAGGGGGTGACTTCAGCGGTGAATTTCCCTTCTCCGTCCACGGGCTGCACAAAAGGCAGGTCATAGAGTTTGCCCAGGCGATAGTCGTCTTCCCCAAAGGCAGGAGCAGTGTGGACTATCCCGGTGCCATCACTCATGGAGACGTAATCCCCGAGGCCGATATACCAGGCTTTGCGATCAACCGGAACGAAGCTGAAGAGCGGTTCGTATTCACGATATTCCAGGCTGGAGCCCAAAAACTCCGAAACGATCTCATAGTCCTCACCCAACACTTCCAAGCGGGCTTTGCCAAGGATCAGGTTTTGACCCTGATGCAGGACCTTCACATAGGTCTCTTTGGCGTTGACAGCCAGTGCCACATTGGAGATCAGGGTCCAGGGCGTGGTCGTCCAGGCCAGATACCAGGTGTTCTCTTCGTCTTTGGCTTTGAAACGCACATAAACGGAAGGATCTTCGATATCTTTATAACCCTGAGCCACTTCGTGGGAGGAGAGCGGAGTTCCGCAGCTGGGGCAGTAGGGCACGATCTTATGGGCTTTGTAGATCAGTCCGCGCTCGAAAAAGTTGTTCAGAATCCACCACACGGATTCGATATAGCTGTTGTGCAGGGTCACATAGGGATCATCCAGATCGATCCAGTAACCCATCAGCTCAGTCATCTCACGCCAGAGGCCAAGATAGCTCCAGACCGAGACTTTGCAGGCTTCGCAGAATTTTTCGATGCCATAGTCTTCGATGCCTTTTTTATCTTCTAAACCGAGCTGTTTTTCCACCTCGATCTCGACCGGCAGACCGTGGGTGTCCCATCCGGCCTTGCGTTTGACCTGAAACCCGGTCATGGTTTTGTATCTGCAGACCGTGTCTTTGAGCGTCCGTGCCATCACGTGATGAATTCCGGGCTTGCCGTTGGCAGTCGGAGGTCCTTCATAGAAGACGAATTGCGGCTTTCCTGCCCGTTCGTTGATGCTGGCATTTGCCAGATCATGGTCGTTCCAATGGGCGCGAACCCTTGCTTCCAGATCCCTGGGGCTTTCTTTGAGGTCTATGTTTTTATACATTTGTGCTTGTAAACTGCTCCGTTTAGATTTTCTTGGCTCTGCCGGTGCGCTTCATCCCGGGGGTGAAGCCAGGCTTGGCATTGGGGTTTGTTTTCCTGGTGTCAAAGGCAGTGTGTTTTTCGGCTTCATGATGTTCGGGAGCGGCTTCTTTTTCTTCAAAGAGCTCCGCGAAGTGTTCCTTGAGGTCTTCATGACCTGACACGTATTCCTTCCATTCTGCCATGGTTTTGTCCATATCCACGCAACGGGTGCAGAGCACCAGCAGGTTTTGGTCGGTGAGACCGATCCAACCCCTGTCATAGCATTCATCGCAGCGTTTCTTTTTGCGGTTGGCAGCAGCCATCTTTTGCGCTGCCTCCAGATGATTATCAGCGAGCTTAAACATTTTATCTCCTGTAAATTAGCTTTCTATCGGATCGCAGACCTTCGTGTCTGCAGAACCCGGATTGCAGACTTTCTTGTCTGCAGAGCCCGGATTGCAGACTTTCTTGTCTGCAAGAGCCCGCAAGGGCTCTCTTGCCTTACCGTACGGCGCACATAAGCCGTGTGCAACTCATTTGTAGCCATTATTCTGGACTGCCGTATTCTGTAAAAGGTTTTTTTCCTACGCCCTGGCTTTGCGTCCTTTAGGCTTCGCGGGGATGGGTTCCGGACCGATCTCCTCAATTGGTTCTTCCGCCTTGGGAGGCTCGGCGCCAAAGCGCATTTCCTGGGTGATTACGGATTTGCGAAGCTCGACCTTCACAATTGGTTCGAGCCGGTGGGTGACTACAAAGAGATTCTTGTCTCTGGATAGGGCCAGCTTCTCTTCTGCGGTCATTGCTTCAATTTCGGCGAGATTGACAATGCGTTCGATCTTTCCGCTTGTCATGTCCACTATCTGGACAAAGCTCTGTTTCTCGGCCATGAATATTACCTCCATTTGGTATTTATCAGGGAATTTATTGCAGATTTCGCTCACAAAATCGAGGTATTCTTTCTTGTGCAAACGATACCAAATGCGGAAAGCCCGGCATTTGGCAATGCGCGGACAAACCGCACACAGAGGAGGGCTGAGCTCCCGGTGCCGTTTGATCTCACAAGTGAATAGTCTCGATTTTTTCATTTCTTTCAAATCTGCATCAAGGCTCTGTTTGTCAAGCATTTTGTGGAATAGTGACGAGTAACGGAGTTTGGAAAGAGGTGCAGGTTTGAAGGGGTGCAGGGGTGTAGTGTAGCGGCGCTCTCCTGAAGCGCTGAAGTGTTGTGTAGCGGCGCTCTCCTGAAGCGCCGGGGTTTGAATAGGGGTTGAGGGGTTTAGGAGTTCAGGGATTTAGTCAGGCCGATTCAAAGCTGGGAGTCGGTGAAAGGGTAGCGTGATCATTTATATCGTTCGGTATACAAGGATACTATGTAGGGGCGTCCGTAATAACGGGATCATCCGCAAGTCCTGAATTGCTGCTGAACGTGCAAACGATAATCAGCTATTCTGCCGGAAACTTTTAAACAGGATCAACTAATAGTCTTTACTTTTTATTTGATTCCTTACTATCCTTATCATCCTTAGACCTCAATTCTACGTGATAAGCAAGCAGGGCTCCGATTATCATCAAGGATGAAGCTACAGCTGTCATCTTCCCAAACTTGTCAAAAATGATCCAACTGCCGATGAAATAAGGGATAAGAGCTATACCCACGTATAAACGGTTTCTAAAACCTTTCTTCATAACTTCTCCTAATAATCTGTTGCCGATCCACTTTAGAATCTGATTAAATCTTGTCAATATTATTTGTTTTATCTTACTCACATCCCCCCATTTTTCAAACAAGGTAAGATCAATTGCTGGGCTTCTGTCCATTTACCCCCATATTCGAGG
>JAKLEY010000055.1 GCA_022711455.1 Candidatus Cloacimonadota bacterium | reverse complement strand
CATGTTCAAGCCCAGAACCACCAGCACCAGATCGTCTATATGGCCGATGATCGGGATGAAATCCGGGATGATATCAAAGGGCATGATCATGTAGGCAATGATGCCGCCCACGATGGCTTTCTTCTTTGCCGGAACGCGTTTATCGGTGGCAAGGCGGGTCAGTAGGATAAAGAAATCCGGCAACAGGAACAGATATTCAGCCAGGGCGTTTCCGGTCTTGCCGGCAGTTTTCCCCGTCCATTCCTGGGCTTTGGCACGCAGATCCTCATAAAACTTTAGCTTCTTCTCATCCATGTCGATGATCTTTTCATGCAGCTTGTCCTGTTCTTCCTCAGGTATTTCGCGGCTTTCCAATATTTCGTCTGTCATAAGATTCTCCTGTTATCAAGATATTCGGTTTTCCAATATCAGTCAATGTTTTTGTTTTGGGGCTGGTTTTATTTTGGCTCAGAGCCCGATCAGGTGTTGGATATAGCGGGTATTGTTCAAGAGCAGGTCCGGAGCTTTGCCAAAGTCAATTCTGCGCTGATTGAATCTTCGTATCGAGAGCGGGATATGCTGATTCCAACGCTCTTTATCGATCGGCATCAACAGAGTGTAGGCATTAATGAACAGCTTTGTGAAAAGCCTAAGCTGTTCGTCATTAAAATGCTGGATCCAAAACAGCAGAAGGTGGGTGAGGTCTGCTTCCGGAAAGTCAAATTCGAGCTGGGCAAAATCCACCAGATAATAGGCTGTCAGATCCTCGGAAAGCAGGATGTTTTTGGGATTGTTGTCCCAGTGGCACCAGCATTTGGAACCGTCAAAGCCGGACTGGTGGAAGGCCGCAAGGGTGCGCCCCAGCAGCCCCGGAAAGAAGCTAAGGGGCGTATCCAGATAGGGCCTGCCCTGCAGCAAACTCAGATCGATCTGCATTCCGCCGGCAGAGATCAGTCTGGCGGTCATCGGCAACTGCTTTTGATAGACCTGCAGTTCCTTCTTCAGCTCATCCGAATCAAAGAATCGCTTGCAAAACCTATCTTCCCCGATCCAAAGCTCTGCCTTCAAGTCCGCTCCCCCTCCGAGTTGCTCAGTCCAGCTTGAAGCGCTTGATCTTGTTCTTCTCCCAGAGCGGAACCAGCAACTGGTTGGTGGGCTGGTGATAATAGATGTCTGCCGGGCTGATGATCTCACTCTTGAATATCTCGATCCGGTTCTGTTCCTGAGGGATCACATAAACAGCTTTTTCCTGCCAGGAACTGAAATAGATCCTGCCCAGACCATCGATGGCGATGCCATCCAGATTGCTGGAAACGGTGTCCATGAACTTGGAGACTTTCATGGTCTCTGTATTCAGGCTGAGGATGGGAGATTGTTTCTTGAAGCTGACGATCAGCATCTGCTGCCGGGGTCCGTCATAAACGATGCCATTGGGTGAATCGATCAAAGGTTCCGTGAGGCGCAGGGTCTTGCGTGTGCTTGGTTCCACGATATAGACCGCGCTGCCTTCCAGATCAGTGATGTAGAGCTTTCCGGCGTTATCCATGGCGATATCGTTCAGCCCCACCGCTCCTTCCAGAGGGTAAGAATTGATGATCTTGGCTCCGGGGATGTCGATGGTGTGGAGCACAGTCTGATCTGCCACATAGAGATAAGGTCCGCTCACCAGAAGTCCTTTGGGGGCTTTGAAACCCTTCTTCAAAAAGGGGCGCACTTTACCCTTGATCTCCATGCTGTAGATAGTCTTGCTCTTTGTTCCGGACACGAGAAAGCGGTTGTTCTGGCCATCAAAGGCAATGCTTTCAGGGCTCTTTACACCCAGAGACTTGATATAGATGATCAAAGCCAGCAAGAGCACAAGCACAATTGCCAGAATGAGAGCGTATTTCTTTAGTTTCTTGTTCATTTATTTCTCCTTAATAGTCCAGGTGGAGCCTTCCCGGCTGTCTTTAAGTTCGATCCCGAGCCTGGCAAGGTCGTCCCGGATGCGGTCACTGGCAGCCCAATCCTTGGCAGCACGTGCATCCATCCGGTATGCGACGATCAAATCTATCAGTTGCCTGGATAGATCAGGTGTCCGATCGGCAAGCTCTGCCCTCAGGTTCTGAAAGAAGCCCAATACTCTGCCCAGCTTGATCAGCATGTACGCGTTATTCTTGCGGAGTTCATCATGCAGCTTTTCGTTGCGGGCAGATTTGGCCAGTTCAAATAGCACTGCTATGGCTTTGGCAGTGTTCAGATCATCGTTCATGGCCGCGTCGAACTCTGAAGACAGGCAATTGGCAGAAGAAGCGATCTCGTCTTCGCTAAAATCCGCGCTCAGAATTGATTTGAGAGAGGCATAGAGGGTTTTCACTGCACGGTCGGACTCTTCGATGACCTCACGGTTAAAATCTATCGGACTGCGGTAGTGTTTGGAGAGGAAAAAGAAGCGGATGGCTTCCGCGGGGTATTCTGCCAGGATTTCCCGCGCGGTGAAGAAATTCTTCAAGCTCTTGGACATCTTTTCCCCGTCGATATTCAGGAAACCATTGTGCATCCAGTAGTTTGCCAAGGGTTTGCCGGTGATGGCAGTGGCCTGAGCCAGTTCGTTCTCGTGATGCGGAAAGACGAGGTCAACCCCGCCTCCATGGATGTCAAAAGTCTCTCCCAGATACTTTTGGCTCATCACTACGCATTCGGAATGCCAGCCCGGACGGCCTTCTCCCCAGGGGCTTTGCCAGACAGGTTCGCCCGGTTTGCTTTTTTTCCAGAGCGTGAAATCGGCCGGATGCCGTTTTTGAGCGTTCTCTTCGACTCTTGCTCCTGCCAGTTGATCATCCAGTTTCTTGCCGGAAAGGGCACCGTATTGTGGTAGTGTCTGGGCAGCAAAATAGACGTCTCCGCCCGCTTCATAGGCGTTGCCAAGCTGCACCAGCTTGTCGATCAAAGCGATGATTTCAGGCATCACATCGGTGGCTTTGGGCTGAACTGAGGGAGCTTTGAGACCCAGGGCGGCGCAATCCTCGAAATAAGCCTTTGTATATTTGGCCGCCACATCGTGAAAGCTGATCCCCTCGTCGATAGATTGCTGAATGATGCGGTCATCGATATCGGTGATGTTTTGGACGTAGATGACCTCATATCCGAGGTGCTCAAAATACCTGCGCAGGACATCGAAGACCACAAAGGCTCTGGCGTTCCCGATATGGAAATAGTTATAAACCGTTGGTCCGCAGGCATAGAGCTTCAATCTTCCGGGTTCCAGAGGCTGAAACTCCTCTTTTTGTCTGCTCATTGTGTTATAGATCTTCATAATGGTCATAATCTCCGGGAGTGTTTAATTATAGATCACCAGGCGTTCAACTTTCTCGATGCTTTTCCCGCCGGGGTTGGTGGCTTTGATCTTTATAAAATAAGTGTTGTTGGCAATACGTTTGCCACCCTCATCCCTGCCATCCCATTTGATGGCGTTGAAGCCCTGCCTGCCGCTGGTTTTGATCTGGCGCAGACGTTTTCCGCTGATGCTGTAGATTCCGATGTTCAGCTCACTGTCTTCGGAGAGGATAAAGGTCAGCGAAGTCTCTTTCTGCATGGGATTGGGATAGATCAGGAAGCGTTCGAGGCTGAGCTCTCCGCTCTTCTTGACCACGAAACCAGTGCTCTTCACCGAGGGCAGATTGAAGCCGTCAAAGGCGATCAGTTGTATTGTGTGGTTGCCCTCAGCCAGTTCGGGAAGCTGATAGACGAGAGTCCCGGCTGTCCAGGAATCCACATTGTAGCTAAAATACTCCGTAATTGCAAGAGGTTGCAAAGAGTTATCTATCACCAGCAGGATGTTGTGTCCCGAGCTTCCGGTGATATTGATCCCGTTCTCATCACTGAGCTTGGCGATCAGGGTGGGTCTGCTGCCCACCGTATCGCCTTCCCGGAAATCAAGGCTGCCCAGATAGAGCTCGATGGCAGGAGGCGCACTATTTACCGTTTGAACAGCTTCATCTGAGAGAGTGAGGGGGGATCTGTAGCTGGTGTAGGCTTTCTTGCCTGCCGCATCCCAGATATAAGCCACGGCAAGCCCGGTGTCTCCATTGGTGACGTCATCCGGAACAATGAAACCGCCTTCGAAACCAGAGTTCTGCACTGAGATGGCTCCCCGGAAGATCTTGCTGCCCCGCTGGCTCACGCTTACGGAGTCCAGCCGGTATTCGCGGTCGGTATCAAAGACCATCAATTCCGCTTCACCTGCCAGATCCGGCTGGCTGAAGCTGCCGTCCACTTCCACGGTCTCGCGGGCTCTGAGAGCCGTTCTCTGCCGGTCCGCTGAGCTGACGATCATGCTGCTGTCCCGCGCCGGAGGAACTATCTTCAAAAGCGGATCACCGAGCAAGACATAGACATACTCGTTAAAAGGATCGGAGCTGTAGGCCAGCTTGGTGGAGAGAATGGCGTTGCCGACCGGGTTACGGAGGTTGACCATCCGATGCAGCAAGAGCTTCATCATATCGTCATTCTGGTTAGGATAGGAGATGCGGGTGGCTGCCCAGGAGGCAATGGAGGCAGTATTGGGCTGCAGCACAACCTTTTGAGCCAGGCTGTCGAAACCCCAGTAGTCAAAGTTTGCCACCTTGCAGGAGGCCGCAATGAAGAAGGATTGCTTGCCCTGATTGGTAAACCGGACCATGTCCGTGGCACCGTTCATGTAATCCTCGGCACCCAGCTTGTCATAGGAACCATGCCCGATATAATACCAGATCAGACGCCCGTCATTGAGTGCCCGAAACATGGCATCGCGGGCTCCGGGCTTGTTTTGAAACTCGTCATAGGGATAATCCCAGGCAAAGACTTTGTCGATCAGCACGCTGCGGTTCATCAGATCCGCAGCGCCTTCCATATCCGCGGTATGGATGGACTCGTAGGGGGAGTTGGGTCCGTTATAAAGATCGTCCGCTAAAAAGACCATGGAGTTCTGCCACCAGCCGGGATCGGGGTTGAGAGAGTAGCGCGCGTAATTTGAAACCATTGCGTTGGCTTCCGCATTGGTGCGCACGGGATAGCGTCCGATCGCAATTTCCGGGTTGGTGGAATTGGTCAGGTTGCCAAACCAGTCATCTGAGACGTCATCGCCCTTCTGGAAGAGGATCACTTTATTGCGAGAGGCGGCAAGGCCGGAGGTGTTCACCCAATCGATCGAGCCTATGCCAAAGAGGGTTAGAGAACTGAGCTTGGTTCCGGGTGCGTTCAGGTATAGATATCGCAAAAACTGGCGAATAGCCACGGGATCGGGATGACCCCCGTTAAACTGGTCAAAGATATCTTGTTGATTCACCACCCGGCTGGATACTCCCGGGCTTTGCCGATAGTGCCCGGCAAGGGTTTCAGCCTGTTCCATAAATTCCTGGGGGGCAATGATCACATTGTCCACTCCGGTCAGATTTGTCACCAGGTCATGAGGGGTGTGGATGCTGATCACAGCGGGGCTGTAGAGCTCACTTGCCTTGCTGAGGATGATCGGGGTTCCTGTGGCACCGGGAGTGATGATCGAAGTTCCACTGAAACTCAATTCATTCACGCCGCTAAGGGAGTCTATCCGAAAAGCGGAAACATCGCTCAGAGAACCATTGATATTATAACGTACGGTTTGCAGGGGTGTGTTGGCAGTAATCTTCAGCTGTCCGTTGGCCTTGACGGTGTTGCGGTAATAACCAACCTCATAATAATCGAAGAAATAGTTGACGGTGTCTGCCCTCAAGATGCGGATGCGGATGGTATTGATCCCGTTCACAAAGCCGGTGACGGCTTTATTCAGGATCATCTCCGTGGTCGAGCCCCAGGTGAATTCCGTGGATTCGGGTCCGCTGGGCACTGCTGTGCCGTTGATAAAGACCAGCATCCGGTGGATCAGGGAGGAGGAGGTGTTTTCCTGCACCAGGGACAGCTTCAGGTATTGAGGCTTGGTGGTGTCGACCTCGGTGAGTTCCACTTGAAATTCATAATCCGCGGTCACAGAGCCAAACATGCGGCTCATATACCAGTTAAAACCTGTAGTTTCTCTGCGTTGGCGTTCTTCATCCACCCTTTTTGTTTCCCAGTGGCTGCTGGTTTCAATATCCCAATTGGCGGGGCTGTCCAGCTTGGCTATGCGTTTGGGATTGCCTTCGAAAACTCCGCCAAAGGTGAGCCAATAGACTGTGTTTTTGGAATATGGGTTGTAATAATGTTGTGAATCGATAATGGCGTTCTTGGCCGTGCCGTCCCGGTCGCTGCCATAAAACAGGATGTAATCCGAGCCGCTGAACGATCCGTCGTTTTCGCCATAAACTTTGATCGGGATCTCTTCGATGACAGCGCCTTCCTGGATCACAGTGTGCGGACGCACAGCTCCGTCGGTGGTGAATATCCGAAAAGTGCGGGGATCCACATCCGCCAGAGGTAATCCTGAAAGTTGGGAAGGATTGATCCTGAACAGACCGTCTTTATCCGTTTCAACGCGCACCCACCAGTCTGAACGGCTAAAATCCAGATAGTTGATCGGCGCCCGGGTCTGGCTGGGCCAATTGACCGCAAAGTCTTTGTTGACCAGCTGTTCCAGCACGATCTCAGCCAGGGGATCGTTTTCGGTCTGCCCCCGGTAGCCCGTGTTTCCGTTGATGATCACCCGAATGAGTGCCTGAGTGGTGATCTCCAAACCCAGATCTCCGTCATAGGTAAACGGATGGACCGTCACCGGCACAAAACTGTAGCCGCGAAATCCGGTCTCGGGAAGCATTTCTATAGTTGGGCGAAGCGCGTTCCGGTAGTCTGATTCGTTGATCAGATAATTACTGAAGGAGATCCCGTCGCGCTCTTCCATGTGCGGAACCGGACGTAAGCGGTGGCTGAGCGGTTGCTTGACCTTGCTGCTGCTGATGATCTGCGCGCTGATCCCGGCTCCCGGAGGAATGCCGATTTTGAGCTCAGAATAGGGGAGATCCGGGCTTCCGGGCAATGAAAATGAGCTCATATCAGAGCTGGTCAGCGCCTGGAACTCACCTTCCCGCAAAAGTTTGTAGTCATCAATGGTATATTCCAGGAGCAACTGAGAGGGATTGCTTTCCAGCACCCGGATCCTGGCAGGAGCGAGGCTGAGGCCGAGCCAAAGCACTATTATCAGAGACAGCGTCTGTTTCACTTTGCGCTCTTGGGTTTGAATAGCTTCTCCAATCCGTAGATGAGAAGATAAAAGATGGCCATAAACAGGAAGATTCCTGCCATGCCCTGAAGCATGATCAACAGCGCCGCGCTGAAGTTTTCCATGACTGTGGCAAGCACGATTGTGTTCATTCTATCCTCATTTTATAAATCAATATCAGGCTTTCACTCAGTAATGATAGGATCTCCCGGAGGAGATCATCATTGCCCGGTAGATCTGTTCGACCAGAACCAGCCTGGCCATTTGATGCGTGAAGGTCATTGACGAAAGCCTGAGCATCAGGTCTGCCCGTTTTCGCAGGCAGGGATCGGTTCCATAGACTCCCCCGATCACAAAGACCACACGCTTTCTGTCCGATATATTAGTCAAAAATCCGCTGAATTCAAGAGAAGTTTTATCAAGTCCTCTTTCATCCAGGAGGATCACATAATCCTCAGGTTCAAGCTTGCTCAGGATCAGCGCAGCTTCTTTGGCTTTGACGGCCTCCGGAGTTCCCGCGATTTTGAGAGAGGTGTCGCTGAGCTCCAGCACTTCCAGCTTGATAAAAGGCTGCAGCCGTTTGAGATATTCCTCCACTCCCGCCTTGATCCAAGGCTCTCTGGTCTTTCCGATCTGGATGATCCTGAGGTTCATCCTGCTGTCTGGGTTCTATTTTTCTTCGGGCATGCAGGACAGGGCCATTGCCATGCACAGCATCTTGTTTTCACCGGTGTCTGCCCGGGAAGGGATCAGGATCGGAACCTTGGTGCCGACCACAAAATGAGCTACGCGATAGCCACAATAGAGAGATACGATCTTGCCAAAAATATTGCCGGCTTCGATATTGGGTACGATCATGACATCGGCATTTCCTGCCACCGGGGAACTGATGCCCTTGATGCGGGCAGCTTCCGGATCCACAGCCAGATCAAAAGCCAGCGGACCCTCGATCTCGCATCCGGTGATCTGCTTGCGCTTGCTCATCTGCGTGAGGATAGCGGCATTGACGGTCGAAGGCAGCTTGGGATTCACGGTTTCTATAGCTGAAAGCAGGGCTACTTTTGGGTTGGGACAGCCCATCCCCTGAGCCACCCAGACCGCGTTTTTGATGATCGCGATCAGTTCGCTGAGCTCAGGATTCAGGTTGATTCCGCCGTCGCTCATGATCTTCAGTCCATCCGGATGTTCATAGGCCAAAACATCCGAGATCACTTCCGCCACGCGCAAACCTTTTTCTTTGTCCAGGACCGCGCGCAGGAGCGTGGCAGTCTCAGTTTTCCCTTTCAGGATCAGATTCCCGCGTTGTTCGTGCACCAGTTGGACCGATACAGCTGCAGCTTTTTGGAGGTCGGATCCGGTGTCAATGATCTCAAAGCTATCCCGATACTCGGGAGCAAGCTGCTCCAGAAGAGCCAGAATTGCAGGCTTGTCTCCCACCAGAAGTGAATCTGCCAGATTCTCACGTTTGGCCAGAATTGCGGCATCGAGCACCGATTCGGTCTGTGCCGCGGCAATGATCACGGTTCCGCGTTTGCGTTGTTTGACGGCCTTCACCATCTCGTTAAAATCTTTATACATACTATCTCCTGCGATCAGCTTTTAGTAGTTGAAGCGGTCTATGAAATCGTCCACAAAGGCATCTTCTTCGGGACGCAATTCGTTCATGATCTTTTTCAGAGCTTCTTTTTGGATCTGGCGCACACGCTCTCTGGAGAGCCCCATGACTTCCGCGATCTGAGCGAAGTTTTTGGTCTCGTGGCTCTCATTTAATCCATAGTAGGTGCGGATGATATCTGCCTCACGATCGTCCAGTTTGTCGATCGCCGAATGCAGCCGCTCATTGATACGTTCTTTATAATAGAGCTTTTGAGGATCAACCAGCTCTTTATCTTCAAAGAGATCTTTGGTGGAATAGTCCTGATAATCCCCGGTCTGCAGGATCTCATCGAAAGATGTGGTCTCGATCCTTTGACCCCGGAGCTGGTCGATGGATTTTTCGCCCATGTGCATTTTGTCGGAAAGCTCTTCGGAGGTGGCGATCTCACCAGTTTCCATCAGGATGCGGTCTTCGGTGGCCTTGAGCTTGTGCACGGAACTGGATTTGCCCATGGGAACCCGGATCAGCGAGCTTTTTTCGGAAACGGCTAACATGATCCGTTGTTTGATCCACCAGATGGCATAGGAGATCAGCTTGATATCCTTGTCGGGATCAAACTTTTCAATGGCTTTGATCAAACCGATGTTGCCCTCACTGATTAGTTCAGACAGCGACAGACCCCGGTTTTGGAAGCGCGATGCTATCTTCACCACGAATTTCAGATTGGCCTGAGTGAGCTGATTGATGGCGTCCTGATCTCCCTCCCGGGCCCGGCGCGCCAAATCCTGCTCTTCTTCCCTGCTGAGAGTCTTAAACTTCGAGATCTGATGCAGATAGTGCTGCAAAGCCCTATCGGCAAACACACTTTCGCGGCCAGGTTTGTTCATCATCTAACAGACACTCCGAAAAAACTCATATCTAATCAATGGGCAAAACCCGGTTTGGATTGATCGGTTTACCCTTAACGCGGTATTCAAAATGGCAGTGAGTGCCGGTTGAATCACCTGTCGAACCACAAGCAGCGATCTGCTGCCCCTTGCTTACAACGTCTCCGACCTTGACCAAATTCCTTTCGTTATGCGCGTAAAGGGTCATCACAAAATTCGGATGTTCCAAAACCACCACGTTTCCATAACCACCCTGAACCCCGCTGTAGACCACAGTGCCATCCAATACTGCATAGATCGGGGTTCCGGCCTTGGCTGAGATATCCAGACCCTTGTGTGGTTTCCCGCCCCTGATCCCATAGGGAGAGGATATTCTGCCGTTGATCGGCATGATCAGATCGGTGCGGTCTTTTCCGGGAACAGTCGATACGGGAGGAGCGGAAGTGGTTTTTGTGTATTCTCCCGGTTTAGCATTTCCGACGATGTAAAGCCGCTGGCCCACGCTGATATCATTGGATTCCAGGTTGTTACGCCGTTTCAGTTCGTCCACCGTGATTCCGTAGTTGGTGGCTATCCGGTAGAGCGTGTCTTTGGGTTGCACGATGTATACTTTTTCCACGATCACGGTGTCTGAAGCCGCGGCATTAGTGGCCGGCTGGTTCTCGATCCGGGGTGTATCCGCGCTTTCGGGTTTCTCGGGTGTTTCAGTTCCGGAAGCCGGAGCAACACTGATTCCCGGGTTCTTGATGATGATCTTGTCTCCTGGACGTATGGGATGGGAACTGGATTCAAACTTGTTGTAGAGGAGAAGCTCGTTCAGAGTGATGCCGTGTCTTCTGGCGATGCCGTAAAGCCCGTCTTTGGGAACCACGGTGTAGTAATAATCGTCACTCAGGACTCTGCTTCCATCCGGATTGATCTGTGGCAGGGCTGGCATCGGAACTGCGTCGGGAGTGGTAGCAGGATTGACCTGGGGGGCTGGTTTGGGAGCCGGTTTGGGCTTGGGTTTCTCTTTGATCTTTAAGGATTGGTTGAGCGAGAGGGCATCACTGGAAAGGTTATTGAGGCGCTTGAGCTGGGCCACACTCACTCCGTAACGTTTGCCCAGACCGTAGAGAGTGTCCCCCTGTTTGACCCGGTGATATTGATATTCCACTGCCGCGCAGAGGATTGGCAGGCCAATCAATAGCAGCAGTAGTATCGTTTTTAATCTATCTAATCGTAAAATCATTATAACTCTTTGCGTAATCAATTCTGAACAGCTGTAGCTCATTCACCACAGCACGCGTGTCTCCGCTTTGGATCGAGAGGCAAAAACGCTCGAACTCATGCTCTTCCGCGGTGGCTATGATCAAAACCGATCCGTCGGATTGATTCTGAACGTAACCTGTCACGGAATTCTCCAGGGCGCATTTTCGGACGTGCCAGCGATAACCGACACCCTGCACCCGACCTCTGGCAATTAGTTCCCAAGACGGCATACATCACTCTTTCAGGGCTTTTTCACTTCATAATTCCGCCTGCTTATTTTGTCAAGCATTCCTTTGCCCTTGCTCAGGCCGGCTTCTGCATACTCCATAAAAAGCATTGACAAAATCCCCCGCTCCAAGTGTTTGGATTAAATAAGAGAAAACTAAACATAAATAGAAGTTATGGAGGATAAATGACTGCTACCAAACGTGTTTACCTCTTCGGAAACGGAAAAGCCGAAGGCAAAGCCGACATGAAAAACCTGCTGGGCGGAAAGGGCGCGAACCTTGCCGAAATGAATCTGATCGGGGTTCCCGTCCCTCCCGGATTTACCATTACCACCGAAGTCTGCACCGAATACAATCAGCTCGGTCAGGCCAAAGTCCGCGAACTCCTGATGGAAGAAGTCCGCGCTGCCGTCAAACATATCGAAGACCACATGAACATGGTTTTCGGCTCCAACACCAATCCCCTGCTGGTCTCGGTCCGCAGCGGATCCCGCGCTTCCATGCCGGGTATGATGGACACCATCCTCAATCTTGGCATGAATGACGATGCCGTGCTGGGCATAGCTGCCAAGACCGGAAACGACCGTTTTGCCTGGGATTCCTACCGTCGTTTCGTCCAGATGTACGGCGACGTGGTTTTGGGCCTCAAACCCACTTCCAAGGAAGAGGAAGATCCCTTTGAAGTGATCATCCATCAGGTCAAAAACGAGAAAGGGATCACTGACGATCTCCAGCTCACCACCGAGGACCTCAAAGATCTCGTCACCAGATTTAAAAAAGCCGTTAAAGACAACACCGGCCACGACTTCCCCAATGATCCCTGGGATCAGCTTTGGGGTGCCGTTTTTGCCGTGTTTGACAGCTGGAACAACGACCGCGCGGTCTACTACCGTGCCCTCAACGACATCCCCGAAGAATGGGGAACTGCCGTAAACGTCCAGGCCATGGTCTTTGGCAATATGGGAGACACCAGTGCCACAGGCGTTGCCTTCACGCGTGACGCTGCCACCGGTGAAGATATCTTCAACGGAGAATATCTGATCAACGCTCAGGGCGAAGACGTCGTAGCCGGCATCCGCACTCCTCAGCAGATCACCAAAATCGGGTCCATGCGCTGGGCCGAACTTGCCGGAGTCTCTGAAGCAGACCGGGCAGCCAAATATCCATCCCTGGAAGAAGCCATGCCCGCAGCCTACGGC
>JAKLEY010000054.1 GCA_022711455.1 Candidatus Cloacimonadota bacterium | reverse complement strand
AAAAGAACAATACGATGGACAAAAACTATATCTTACTAATTCATTGTCATGCCTTTATACATATGGCATGTCACTTTTTTGGGGGTATGCCTTTATAACAGCGCGATGATCAAAGGAAGTGACAGGAGGGTGCAGGAGTGTAGCGCGTTTGTGTGGGCTGAAATTGTATATTCAGGCTTACCGGGCAAAAAAAATGAGAGAAGCCTTTTAAAGCTTCTCTCAAGTGCGATATAATTATAGACGTTAACGGTTTGTGCTTATCTCGTGGAGTAAGCGATTACTTTAAAGAAAGCTTTGGACGGGGTGGCAGGGGTCTGGTAGCTGTTGGTGTCACTCGTGCCCAGTTCGCTAAAGGTTCCGTTGGGGCTGTCGGAGCTGTAGATCCTGTAGATCACCGCATTGGGGACTATGGGCCAGGAGATATTCATCTGATTTAAAACCGGATCTTTGCTGATATTCAGGACCGGGGTCTGCAACATCTCTTTCACAGTGAAATTGTTGATCATGATATCGTTATCGACGTTTGACACTGTTGATCCGGCATAGATAGCTATGCGTTTTCTTCCTGTAAACCCAGTTAAGGGGATGCTTACGTGGGTTCCGGTTGCCGGAATTTCGTTGAGAACATAAGGCGAACCGGTGTTGTTCCACTCCCGTACGATATTGGCAGTGGACCAGCTGAAGCCGTCCGAAACAAGAACTGCAAAGCGATCATCGACTCCCCCGAGGGCAGGAGGGGTTCCGGTTGGAGGCTGATCCCATTTCAGGAAAGCAAGGTCGAATTCCACCACAAAGTTGTCGCTGGAAATATTGAAGAGAGGTGAGATACAGAACCCTGCCATGGTGGAGTAGAGTTCGTGAACGGCAGCTTTATCCGTACTGAGGATATTCAGCCAATCATCTTGTCTCCATTGGCTTGATCCCTCAGCACCCATTACGATGGGATCGGCCAGAACCCCTTGACGATCTGTCCAGCCCTCCGGATTGAAGGTGTCGTCAAAGCTCTGTGAATAAGGAAAAGCGTATATCGTGGGGTCCGGCAGAGTTGTGAAGCTCCAGACCGGGCAATCCAGCGCGTTGCCAAAGTCATTGAAAGGAACCACTCTCCAATAATAGGTGGTTCCATAGTCCAGATAGGTTGCGGGGGTGTAAATACTCTGATCTAATACCTGATTCGAGACGAGATTCGAGGGAGGGTTATTGGTTCCGAGCCAGAGCCGGTAACCCGTGGGATCGCCACCGGTGTGATGCCAATCGAGCTTGCTATTGATATCGATCCCGGTGGAAGTATCTGTTGGATTCAAGGCCGTTCCGGGATACGGTAAATCGGTGGCAGGGGTGATGAACCAGAAATTGGGACGGTTAGCTCCTCTTGTCCCGTTCGTAAGTGAAGGATAAGAAGTGTTGGCAACTTTTCTAATTGACGAATTGGAAACACTCGAGTGCCTGAAAATCGGAAATGGAGACTGGCGGGTGCCGTCCCGATTTTCCCAAAGCACTTCTAAGCCCCATCTGGAGTCCCATGTAAATGGGGTACTAAGAGTTAACTCCATCCACCCCGGTCCGTTCCAGGTGATCGAACCGTTGTAGACCTGGGTATATCCGCTGTAGCTGCTTGGATAGTTGGTTACATTGTAAGCTGCATCATAAAACGCACCAATGTACACAGTCTGATTGTTAGTGACATAACCCGAGATAGCATTATTCAACTGGAAGGCAATTTTTGTGATTTGTGCTCCGTTGGTCATTCCAGAGGCTATCAGTTCCCCTTGGTTGAAGCAGAACCTCGACCACCCGAAATCGTTCCCTCCATAAAATGGGACATAGTTCTCAGTTGAGGTTCCACTACCGATAATAAAGTCACCGGCAAACAGAAACCCTGTCATTAAGCTAAGGGCAAGGATAAGCAAGATGTTTTGTTTCACTGTGATTCTCCTCTTACTTGATCAAAACAAGTTTGTGGCTGAAGCTTTTGTTCTCAGCCGTCAATCTGGCAAAGTAGACTCCGCTGGAGACCGCTCTGCCGTTATCGTCAAGTCCGTTCCAGATCAGGCTGTGAGTGCCTTGGGGATAGTTCGCTTGAGCCAAACTGCGCACTTTCTGACCTTTCAGGTTATAGATTCCGAGGCTGATTCTGCCGGGAGTGGCAAGAGAGAACCTGATCTTGGTCTCGGGGTTGAAGGGATTGGGATAGACCTTAACAAAGCCTGTTTGGAGCAAAGGGCTGTGCTGATCATCGTTTGCCACGGGGCTCAGCTCAAACCAGTCAACCAGATCGCTCATCCATTCGTGACGCTGCACGGGATCTGAGAGCTGGGAGAAATCGAAGCTGAAATAGAAGGCACGGTAGATCGGCAGCTCAATGGAGGTAGCAGCGACTCCGTTCAGCAGATAGGCATTCCCGCCCACCGGACCATCCTGGAAGGTGAAGGCAGCGCTGGCTCCGATTTCCGGATACTGCACCTGGTCGGCATAGGTGTCCGGACATTCACTGTAGTAGAAAATGCAATCCGGGCTGTTGGCATAGACGTCATACTCCATGTTTACCGTACCGATCGGGGAATTGACGCGTCTGAGAATAGTTCCGGATTGATAGCTGAAGACGTCAGGTCCTGCCAGTCCGTTGGTCCCGCCCCCAAAACCTGTTGCCACATAGTTTGAACGGAAGTAGCCATTGAAGAGCTTGCGGATCAGGCTATCATTGGGTTGGGCGTGAGTGTTGGCAGCAAAGCCATCGGAGGACATGAACACATTCCTGGGGTGCTGGACGGTGCCGCTATCCATATAGTTCATCAGAGCCACGCTCAGGGTGTCTGCTTTGGCTCCCTGGTTGCCGGTGGAGGCATAGACAAAGATCGCCTGATACTGATCCGGGAAAGTATAGGAGGGATATTCTTCCCAGTCATATACATCATAATTCAGATCCAGATCATTAAAGAGACCTTCATAGACCGGAAGCTCCACACGTTGATAATCCTGGTTTCCGGAATAGGCCAGCAGGACATTTGCTCCCGCGGTGGGCAGGATCTTGAAGCTGAACAGATTGGCAGGGGCATCCGAGGGCAGGGAAGAGCTGTTGCCCTGGCTGTCGGAAGCTGTAAAATAGTAGCTGAAAGTGCAGCCCAGAGGGAGTTCCTGCAGCTCGTAAGTGTAGCTGTTTCCGGAGCTTCCGGAAGGCACTGCGGTCAGCCAGCCTTCACCGTAGTTGTAGTGCAAAACGTTGCTCTGCAGAGGGGAGAGGTCCACAATTGAAGAGGAAAGCACCGGGTTTTGATTGAAGGTGTTACCGGGTTGAGAGTGGGTGATCACGGGTGCCTGGGTATCCACTCCGGTATAGAAACGGATGGCGAGTCCGTCGTGCAAGAGGTTGCCTGCAGGCTCCACCCCGATATAGGTGTTGTTTTGCACGATCTCGCGCAAATAACAGAGCCCGATATCGGCACTGAGATTCTGGATGGCAACCGTGGCGCTCTTGCCCATGGCATGCGGAACAGCAGTAGGGATCTGACCCGTGGAGACGGTGTGATATTGCATCACGATCTCCCCATTCTCGTGCAGGATGATCTGGAACTTGAGCTGGGGGATTCCGCCCGTTCCGGAGAGGAATTTCAGGTTGTTCCACTGGATCACAGTGTAGCGGTTGGGGGCAGTTCCCAGGGTCTGAAAATAGATGTCCGATGTTCCTTCAACTGCCAGCAGGTCATCCCAGAAAGCTGCGATCAGACCGGGCATCTGGGTGTAACCCGGGATGGGATACATATAGTTGAACATATTGCCATCGTTATCCCAGCTGAGGCCAGGGTAGGCATCGTACCAGTTGTTGGTGCCCAGGAGGATCTCCCCGTTGATATCCACATAAGCTTCACTGAAGTTGAAGCCGTAGAAAGGGAAACCGAAACCGAGCGGAATCGGCTCACTAAAGTTGTCATCACCTTCAAAAGTGGGAACTCCATACATGATCGAGGAGGTCCCGGAGGCACTGATATCGATCCAGTTGTAGACCGGACCGCCGGGTGCATTGCTGTCGATAAAACGATAGCCGAAGGCATCCGGTCCGCCTTGCACGATCCGGTTGACCACCTCAAAGCTCTGGCTTTGGCTGTTGTTTCCGGGGTTGCCGTCCGCGTTTACCACAGTGAAGACTGCAGAATAGTTACCTTCCGTGGCAGGGATGCAAGCCTGGCTGAAAGAGAGTCCGACGCTTTGACCGGGGCTGAGCGAAACGGTTTGGAAGCTGCTTTGATCATAGACCTGAGTTCCGTTATTGTCGGTGATCCGGCAGGTGACCTGCAGCACATCGGAAAAGGCGGAATTTCCGTTGTTGATCACAGAGAGCGCGGGAGTGAAGGGGATGTTCAGATACTGATAGACGCCCGGAGAGCTGATGGAAAGAACTGTCAGATCCACAGCGGGTTCGGGATTTACTGTCACCTCCACCGTATCGCTGGCAGTGAGTCCGGATGAGCCGTCGTGCAGCGTAAAGACCATGGTTTCAGTGCCATGGAAAGCCGGAGAAGACAGGTTGACCGTCAAACCGGTAATATTGACGTTGATATTGGTGTTTCCGCTCACGCTAAGGCTGGCGGTCGCAAGATCCGTAGTGGTGATGTAAGGTGTAAAATCGAGGCTGAGCGTCTCGTTCTGGAAAAAGCTGAGGGTCTCGGGAAGATTCAACACCGGCTGAATGATCAGGGGTTGACCGATCCGGATATCGTCGATCAGGATGCCATAGTTGGAGCAGTTCCATAAAAATCCGATATAGATCTGCTGACCCGCAAAAGCCGACAGATTGTAGTGCACTCCCTGATAGGTGGTTCCCACGGCAGTCAGATTGATGATCTGGTTCGAAAAGTTGCTGATCGCGGTTCCCGTGGTAGACACATAGACCTTCAAGGGCTCTGTGCTGATCCAGCTCCGGGTATAGAAATGCAGGGAATCCCCCTGACTGATGGTCAATTGAGGAGTGATCAGCCAATCGGCATTCTGGTTGGGCAAATAGTTGTCACAAAATGCTGCCCGCGTCCCGCTGTAGGCGTGGCTGGCATTATTCAGATTGCGCCAGATCATCCCGTCTCCGTCATCATGGGTGGTCCAGCCCACCGGAAGACCGGTGAGAGAATCAAAATTCTGGTCGATCAGCCACTGACCATAGGCCAGGCTGCTGATCCAGACTGCGATGATTATTACTAATAGTCTTTTCATTGCTTCCTCACTTATTGGTGATCACAGGTTCTTCGATCTGAATGAACCATTCGCTGGCACCTTCCACGGTGCCACCCTGGGTGGTGTTTTCACCCCAATAAACTGTCATCAGTCCCAGCATCTTATGCTTGTAGGACAAATCGATGTTCTCCAGCCGGACGTTGTCGTTGGTTCCCAGGCAGATCAAGGCCACTTTGCGTCCTTCGGGACCTCCCTGAGCGATGGCTTTGGCGATCAAGTGCTCATTTTCTTCTGCTTTGAAACTGATGATCTCGTTATCACGGATCACGATCTCGGGATTGATGATCTTCTCACCGAAAGCATAGCCCAGGCTGGATTTGATGCTGCCGTTCATGCTGCCGGGCTTGGGCACCAAGAGAATTTCACCCCCCGGCAGGTTGATCACGTGGGATTGATACTCACTGCCACTGAAGGAACCGGTGTCGGCAGTGATCTTGTCCACTTCAAAGTAGAAGCTTGTGCCACCGGAATTGACATCAAAGGTCCGGTTGTCTTCCAGGTTTTTACACATTGCCGTGGTGCGTTCGCTGAGCTTGGAATAGTCAATATCCAGAGCCTGCCAGAATTGCAGCTCGCTGTCTATGCTGTTCTCGGTCAATGTGTTGTTCAGCAATCCCGGCATGATGGCCATGCGGATCTTGTTCTTGGCAATGATCTGACGGCTCTTCTCAAAGTGCTTGATCCGGAGCCGGATCTTCTCCGGGTCACTGAGCTGGAGAAATCGCGATTCTCCGTTCAGGTTAATAAAGACGTCATGCTGGCTCAGGATCTGGTTAAAATTCTCGTAGTCCGCATTGAACGCCGCCAGAGAGTATTCTTCATATTTGGACCTCATGGCATCAGCCTCCTGATAGATAAGGGTGGACAGCACGGACCGGCGTCCTGCCTCCAGCATGATCTTTTCCACCAAGGGCAGATTGTATTTGCCCGTAACGATCAATAAACGCTCTTTGGGCTTGAGCATAAGGCTGTTTTCGAGAAGATTGACAGCAATATCCTGCAAGGACAAACCGTGGTCATTGCTCAGAATTGTGTTGATTATCCCACGATTATTCAGAATATTGTCATCGATATTTAGACCAATTGAATACGCCAGCACATAGTTCTTGGCAGTTGCGCGGTAGTAGATCTCCTTTTGATTGGGTTGATAATCCGGTGCGATCTCAATCAAACCTTCATCCTGGAGTTTGCCCAGATTATAGTGAATTTTCTGCTTGGGCAGAGAAAAAATCGTTGCCAGCTGTTGGCAGGTCAAAGGACTGCGGATCAATTCGCTGAGAACTCTGTAGTTCAGGTTTGTGCCCAGCTCTCTGATCTGGGACTGACGGTCGATCAACATCAAGTTTTTTAGCATCTTACATCCTTATCTGTTCAGCTGATCTGCAGGTCTGGGTCAAATTCAGATCAGGCAGCCGGCTGGGATTTACCCAGAATATATCTGCTATAATATTGTCAAGAAAAATTCGACTATTTTGTAAGAGAAAACTCAGGCAACCCAGTTCAGGCGCACAAGTCTGATTACTACCGCAGATAAAAAAATCTTGGCTTTTGAAGAATCTTGCGCTAAATTATCTGAAGTAGAAGCTATCAGGCTCACGAGGAGAATATTATGAAAAAAGTGATCATCACTCTGGCTGTGATGCTGATCAGTCTGGGCTTGTTTGCCCACTCTGCCAGCACGGTGAAACTGCGTTTTGACATCAAGACCAAGCTGCTTTATGTGAATTTTGAGCACGGGGTCAAAAACGTATCTGAGCACTTTATATCCAATATTGATGTGAAAGTGAACGATAAACTTGTGGTAACCCACAAGGTTCTGGTTCAGGATAAACTTACAGGTGGAGCAGTGGTTTACAAGATTGCAGGGCTCAACCCCGGTGACAAGATCATGGTGACCACCGAGTGTAATAAAGGCGGTAAGCAAAGCGGCTCAACGACCGTAAAATAGATCGTCTTACCATAGAATTCAACCCCAAAACCCGATATTGATCCAATCTAACAGGGCTTCGCGTCAGTGGCGCGAAGTCTTTTTTTTGGGGGTCAAACTCCGCTTGACAAATTAGCTCTCTTTCAAATTCTATGGTTCAAGAGTAATACGGGAGTCGATAATGTCTTTTGTGCATTTGCATAACCATACCCAGTACAGCCTCTTGGACGGAGCCTGCAGGGTGGATCGCATGATAAAACTGGCTTTGGAATATCAAATGCCAGCAGTAGCGATCACTGACCATGGCAATCTTTATGGCGCCATAGACTTCTTCAGGTCTGCCAAAAAGGCAGGGATCAAACCGATTATTGGCATGGAGAGCTATATCATCAATGGCGATCTTTGCGATGAATCCTCCAAAAACGACACCCGTTACCACCTGATCCTATTGGCGAAAAACCACACCGGTTATCAAAACCTGGTGAAACTCTCCTCAAAAGCTTTCATCGATGGTTTCTATTACAAACCCAGGATTTCCAAAAAACTTCTAAGCCAATATCATGAAGGCATAATCTGTCTGACTGCCTGCATCAAGGGCGAAATTCCCTCCCTGATCCTGAATTCAAGATTGAAACAGGCAATGGACACCATCCAGTGGTTCAAAGATATCTTTGGGGAGGATTTTTATATCGAGATCCAGGATCACGGTCTTACCCAGGAAAAGACCGTTATGCCGCAATTGATCCAGCTTGCCAGGGACACCAATACACCCCTGGTTGTGACCAACGACTGCCATTATCTGCATCAATCTGATTCCGAAGCGCACGACATCCTGCTTTGCATCCAGACCGGCAAACAGCTGAACGATCCGGCGAGAATGCGCTACAATACTACTCAGCTTTATTTTAAAACACCCCAGGAAATGCGAAACCTCTTTCCTGACTATCCCGAGGCCTTCGAAAACACTCTACTGATCGCAGACAAAATAGATCTGAAGCTACAGTATGACACTTTCCTGCTTCCTCAGATCGAGACCCCTGAGCAGCACCCGAGCATGGCGCAATATTTGAAATGGCTTTGTGATGAGAATGCCGCACGCAAATACGGAGTTGTCACTCCTGAGATCAGAGAACGGATAGACTATGAACTGGGAGTGATCAACCGTATGGGCTTCGACGGCTATTTCCTGGTCGTGAAAGACCTGATCGACAATGCCCGGAAACAGGATGTACCGGTTGGTCCGGGACGCGGTTCTGCTGCAGGAAGCATCGTGGCTTATCTTCTGGATATCACCAAGATCGATCCCTTGAAATACGGGCTCTTCTTTGAGCGTTTTCTCAATCCGGACAGGATCGGGATGCCGGATATCGATATCGACTTTTGCGCACAGGGACGAAACAAGGTGATCGACTATGTGGTGCAAAAGTATGGCCGGCAAAGCGTGACCCAGATCATCACCTTTGGAACTCTGGGTGCCAGAAGTGTTCTCAAGGACGTGGCAAGAGTGCTCAGCGTTCCGGCAAGTGAGGCTAATAACCTCACCAAGCTGATCAGCTTTGGATCGAAGAATCTGGAGGAAGCTTATGCTCAATCTCCGGAATTTGCCTCGGCGATCAACGCCAATGATCTGTATCAGAGCATCTATAAACACTCCCTGGTCCTGGAAGGTCTGATCCGGCAAACGGGTATTCATGCTGCCGGACTGGTGATCGCCCCCGGTGATCTGACGGACTATGTGCCCCTTGCCTGCAGCGTTCAGAAAGGGGGTGAGAACGCCATTCTGGTCCAATACGAGGGGAAATGGCTGGATGATCTGAAAATGCTCAAGATGGATATTCTGGGCCTGAAGACCCTCACTTTGATCAAGAAAACCATTGATCTGGTGCGCATGAGCAGCGGGACCCGGATTGATATCGACAGCTTGCCTCTGAACGACAAAAAAGTCTTCCAACTCCTCGCCAAAGGCGAAACCAAGGGTGTCTTCCAATTTGAATCCGACGGCATGACCAAATACCTGATGGATCTCAAACCCAATCTGTTTGAGGACCTGATCGCGATGGTAGCGCTGTTTCGTCCGGGTCCGATGCGATTTATCGACACTTATATCGCGCGTAAACATGGCCGTGAAAAAGTCAGATTTGAACACCCGCTGGTGGAGAATGCCCTGCGGGAGACTTATGGAGTGACCGTGTATCAGGAGCAGGTGATGCAGATCTCCCGGGAGATGGGAGGCCTGTCCGGTGCGGATGCGGACACCCTGAGAAAAGCCATGGGCAAGAAAGACACTGCCCTGATGCAGAAGTTTGAGCTCAAGTTCTATGAGGGAGCTGCTGCCAAAGGGGTTTCGGAATCCCTTTATAAAAAGATCTGGCAGGACTGGCTTGCCTTTGCGGAATATGCCTTTAACAAGAGCCACGCGACCTGTTACGCATTGGTGGCATATCATACTGCCTGGCTGAAGGCATATTATCCGGTGGAATTCATGGCAGCGCTGCTGTCTCTGGAAGACGTTCCGGCCGATGTCCCGGGCTTGATCGATGTCTGCAAGAACATGGGAATCAAGATCATCCCGCCCAATATCAACCGCAGCGAAGCCGAATTTGCCGTGCATGGCAAGGAGGTTCTGTTTGGGTTGAGAGCGCTCAAAAATCTGGGTGAAGCCGCAATGCGGGCGATCATCGAGGACCGGCAGCAAAACGGAGTCTATACGAATATCTTTCAGTTTTGTTCCCGGCTGGACAGTTCCGCTGTCAACAAAACCGTGCTCGAAAGCCTGGTGGCCTCGGGTGCCATGGATGAATTGGAAGGTAGCAGGGCTCAGAAATGGGCGGTCATCGAGCAGGCCCTCAGTTTCAGCAGCGGTCAACAGCGCGACCGGAAGAAGGGTCAGACCTCACTCTTTGATCTGCTGGGAGAAGACGATGCCGGAGATGATTTCGTTCCTCCTTTGCCGGTGGACGAACCCTGGACCTATCTGCACCAATTGGAAAAAGAGAAGGATGTCCTGGGCTTCTATATGAGCGGACATCCCTTGTATGAATATAAGTATCTGATCAAGTACCTTTCCAACTGCAGTGCTCAGGGCAGCAGGATCCAAAACAGTGAAGACTTGCTGATGGCAGGGATCGTTTCTGCCATCACCAAGAAAAAAGACAACAAAAACAATCCTATCGCCTTTATCGAGTTTGAGGACATGACGGGGAAATTTGAGGTTCCTCTCTTTAACAGGGAATGCCCGCGTTTTCTGCCGCTGCTCACTATCGGCAGAGTCTATTTTGTGATCGGAAATAAGAGTAACTATACCAATAATGATGACGGGATGTTGCGGGTGATGCCTCAGAACATCATTCCCTTTGAAGAAATTGCGGGAACTCTCTTCGGTGAGATCCGGCTGAAGATATCACGTTCCAAGCTTAATCAGGGATTTATTAAGGCGGTAGAACGTCTTTTACATCCTGATAAAGGCGGGTTTAAACTGGTCACCACAATACTCAGCGATGAAGCGGTTTCCTTCACTCTTGAATCTCCCGCGCGCTATTTCCCCGGCAACAGCTTTCTGGGTTGGCTGGAAAGCGAGAAGATAGAATTTTCGGTGCGGGTGGCTAATCTGAATGCGAAGAATTCTTAGCATTATCTCGTTTCTGATCCTGAGCTTGAGCTTGGGATTCGCTCAGGAGCTCATCTTCGAAAACTATCCTGAGGGGACCCGATTTTGGCTTACTATCCCGTATAGTACGATCAAATACAAGGTCGGGGATACACGCGCCAGATATCAGGTCTCGGTTGAAATCACGGACGCCCGCAAAAAGAGAGTGTTGCTGCACGAAGAACTGCTAAGGATAACCAAAAGTGAATGGTTGGTCGATACAGCCTTGCTGCTCCGTTTCGGCGGGAAACTGCAAAGCGGAAAGCACAACGCCAGCATCAAGCTGCGCAATCTGGATCTGGGCGACAAATACAATCTGAAACGCAGCTTCGTGATCTCGGAAAGGTTTGCCGATAAAGGACTGGCCTATCTGATAGCCAAGAAAGACGGGACATTCTATCTTCCCGGCAGCCTGGCCAAGCTCAAACCTGCTCCGGACTCGCTGTATCTGATCCAGTATTTCAACGCTGTCGTGGATAGCGTGAGCGTCCAGATCGGGGCTGATAGAATCTCAATAGCACAACCGCGAAGCCCTCTGGTGGTCGATCTGCTGCCCCGGGTCGATTTGATGCAAACAAATTCTACAGGGATCACCTACTATGAAAGTAACATCTATTATAAGATGGAGCCTTTTTTATACAGTCCCTGGTTTTCATACGGTCTCAAATACAGCACCGGGGATCAACTGGCTCAGATCAGATATATTGCCACTCAATCCGAGTGGCAGGTGCTGCGCAAAGTGAAGCCCGAGATGCAACAAAGCTCTATCGATCAGTATTGGGAAGTGCACGATCCCAGCCCGGGTACTCTGCGCAACGAAGCCAGGGAGCAGTTTTACCGGCGTGTTATTCTGGCCGACGAACGTTATAGTATACATAAACGACTGCAGGGCTGGAAATCCGACCGGGGTCGAATCTACATTAAGTACGGGGATCCGGATGAGATCTCATCCGAGACTCTCCCCTTGGGAGAATATCCCCATATTGTCTGGACTTACTATGGACTGAATCTGGAATTCATCTTTGTCGATTCCGGAGGCTATGGACAGTATCAATTGAGGAATAAAGATGAGGAATATGACTAAGATCAAATTCGTGTTGATTATTCTACTGCTCAGTCTGGGCAGCGTGATCTCCGCGCAGACTCTGGGCATGTATATCGAGCATCACCGGTTTTTGGATGCTTCCAGACAAAATATACTGCTTCTGGACTATCAGATACCATATAGGAACATGGTCTTTCTGGCTCAAAAAGGAGCTTTTTTTGCGGAGCTGTTGATAACTGTCAACATCAGCGATCAGGACAGCCTGATCTATTCGCAGACCATCACCGATAATGTGGGTATCAGCAACAGGTTCGATGCAGGTTCAGCAAAGAAATCTTATCTCAATCGCTTGCGCTTTGCCTTGGATCAGGGGATCTATGACGTAGAATTCAAGGCTCTGGACAAAAACTCTCAGCGTGCCTTCAACTGGGCTTTTAAGGTTGAAACACTCCCCCCTGAAGCGATCTGCAGCGATATTGAGCTCAGTTCCAGGGTGTCGGCAGACAGCACCGCGATCCTTCCCAAGTTCAGACGAAGCGGGATGCTTTACCAAAGCGAGCCCTCCATCCTCTTTGCCAAGGAAGATACA
>JAKLEY010000053.1 GCA_022711455.1 Candidatus Cloacimonadota bacterium | reverse complement strand
AGCCACTGCTTTGCTCATGTCACGAGGTATAACATCCTCGAATATGGGGGTAAATGGACAGAAGCCCAGCAATTGATCTTACCTTGTTTGAAAAATGGGGGGATGTGAGATTTCTCAGAATTAGCTTGACAGGTTTGTGGCGTAACGTAGCTTATTCCGCAGAGGTTAGATTATGATCAAGCGCATCATCGAAGACGAGATCAAAAACAAATTGTTCAAAGGCAAGGCTATTCTGCTGATCGGTCCCAGACAGAGTGGGAAAACAACTCTGTTAAGGAAAATACAAGCCGAGCATTCAGAGCTCAGCGCCTATTTTAACTGTGATGAGACAGCGGTTCGCAGCCTCTTTTCGTCTCAGAATTTAGCAATACTGACCAGTGTCATCGGAGACAGGAGGATCATCCTGCTGGATGAAGCACAGCGTATTGAGAATGCCGGACTGAGCATCAAGATTATCGTGGATAACATTCCCGGAGTGCAGGTGATCGCGAGTGGCTCGTCAGCCTTTGAGCTTTCGGATAAAATGAACGAACCCCTTACCGGAAGAAAGTGGGAATATCATTTACATCCTCTGTCCTTTCAGGAGCTTGCCAGGCACAACAGCCCTGTCGATGAAATCAAGAGCCTGAATCTCAGGCTTCTTTACGGAGCCTATCCGGAGGTCGTTAATAATCCAGGGACGGAACCGGAAGTTCTGGCCAATCTCAGCTCCAGCTATCTCTACAAAGATGTTTTCACACTGCATGACATCAGAAAGCCGGAATTGTTGGAGAAGCTGGTCCAGGCCCTGGCTCTTCAGGTCTGCTCTGAGGTGTCATGTACTGAATTATCCCAGCTCCTGGATTCTGACAGGGGTACTATTGAAAGATACATCAATATCCTGGAACGTGCCTTTGTGATTTTTCGACTGACCAATTACAGTACGAATCAGCGCAATGAGATCAAGCGTTCCCGCAAGATTTACTTTTGGGATAATGGAATTCGTAACGCTCTCCTCTCCGATTACAGACCGGTGGAACTCAGAGACGATATCGGAAAACTATGGGAAAACTATATAGTATCCGAGCTCTTTAAGCAGCGTGATTATTATCGGCTCCTTTCAAAACCGTACTTCTGGCGCTCAAAAAACACCGTCGAGATAGATTATCTGGAGCTGATGAATGCGCAGATAACGGCCTACGAGATCAAGTGGAATCCAAAGAAAAAGGCAAAGATCCAAGCCTTCCTGAGAGCCTATCCCGGGGCAAAAATCTCTGTGCTCAACCCAGAGAACTACTTCCTTAAATTGCTTACGACTGAAGCTTGAGCCTCGGATGACGGAGTGAACACGCTGAAGCGTATGTTACGAACACGCTGAAGCGTATGTTACGAACCGCGCAGCTTAATTCTTAATTTTTAATTCTTAATTAGAACAATTAGCTGTAGTATATCGCCTGAATCGGATCGATACGTGACGCTTTAGTGGCAGGGTACAATCCGCTGAGGAAGCCGATCAGGAGGGAGAATCCGATGCCCAGTAGCACGCCCTGGATGGGTAGGTAGAGCTCGAATTTGATGGCTTTTTCGATGCCCATGATGGTGAGCCAGGAGAGCAGCACACCCAGGAGCGCGCCAAGGAAAGCCAGGCTGAGGGCCTCGAAGATGAAGTAGAAAAAGATATCGCCTTCCGTGGCTCCGATGCTTTTGCGGATCCCGATCTCCATCATACGTTCCTGGATCGAGATCAGCAGAGTGGAAAAGAGCCCTATCCCGCCTACTATCAATGAGATGGAGGCAATCGCGGAGAGCGCGATATTCCATTTCCGGAGGTTTTTCTCGATCTCGTCATTGATGGTGAGCATCATATCCCCGATATCCATGAATTCAAAATTGGGATACATGTTATGGCGTGAGAGCAGGAGCTGACGTGCCTGAACTTTCATGGGCGTAAATTCGGCTTCGGAAGCTGCCTGCAGATAGATCATGTGGACCCCGCGCTTGGTGCCCAGATAGTTCGCTCCGTAATTGAGCGGGAGGTAGACAGCCTTGAGATCCTGTTCGCGCTCGAAGCTGTTGAAATTCATATTGTTACCCTTGTTCAGAGGGTCTTTGGCCAGCACTCCCACCACCCGGAACCGAAAATCCCCCAAAGCCAGGATCTCACCCAGGGGGTCCTTGGCTCCAAAGTGCTCCTCCGCAAAGTAATAGCCAAGGACGCAGACCGGGATCAGATTGTCGTTTTCATACTGGTTGAAATATCTTCCACGGCTTAAGGCATAGCTTTTATTGGCAAAAAACTCCGGATTGGTGGCGCGTAGGCGCACATATTGATTCCTGTTTGCCATGCGGAAGAGGGCGTTATTTTCAATTGTGGCATAGATGGTCTTGTGGGGAACGTTCGCCTTCAGGGCCAGGAAATCATCGTAGCTGACTGTGCCAACGCTTTGACCCGGACGGCGCATGATCCCTCTGCGGTTGGAGGAGCTGCCTCCCTGGCTTGCGGTGATCACGATCGAATAGTTCCAGCCCATGCCTTCCATATTTTGGCTTACCAGATTCTTGAGCGCGTAGATCGATGAGAACATGGTGACGACCGCCAAAACGCCGATCACGATCCCGGTGAGAGTGAGCAGGGAGCGCATTTTGTGATTGGCTATGCTCTGAAAAGCGCTGAAGAGTCCGTCTTTGATCTGCATTTTAGCTTATGCCATTCTGGTCTTACATTTGGGGCATTGCAGGAATTTGCCGTCTTCTTTGCTGGATTTTTCCACCACGTAGTCATTGCCGCAATTGGGACAATCCAGTTTCACCGGTTTGTCGTTGGTGATCCATTTGCATTCGGGATAGGTGGTGCAGGAGTAGAAGAATTTGCCCTGCTTGCTTTTACGTTTGATGATCTCGCCTTTGCCGCATTCGGGACACTTGATCCCGAGGGTGTTGGGTTTGATATACTTGCATTTGGGATAGGCGCTGCAAGCGGTAAATTCGCCAAAGCGTCCGTTGCGTTTCATCAGCACCGACCCGCACTCGGGGCATTTTTCGTCCAGCACTTCCGGCACCAGGATCACGATCTTGCCTTCTTCATCCCGCTTGAAGCTCTTGCTGTTTTTACAGGCCGGATAACGTGAGCAGGAGAGGAATTCTCCGCCTTTGGAACGCTTGATCAGCATTTTGCCTTCGTTACAGACATCGCAGAGCAGACCGCTTTCGACGGTGAAGCTGCTCTTTTCTTTTTTGATGTCGACCTCCCCGATGAGGGCGGAAAGCTGGTCATAATAGCTCTTTACCAGCTTGTGCCACACGATCTTGGAGAATTCCACCTGATCCAGCTGGTCTTCCATCTCGGCAGTGAATTTGACATTGAAGATCTTTTCGAACTTGCCCACCAGAAAGCTGTTCACATCCACTCCCAGGCTGGTGGGAGCAATGGCTTTCTTTTCGAGCAGCACATACTTGCGCAGCTTGATCGTGCTGATAATGGAGGCATAGGTGGAGGGACGCCCGATGCCCTTGGCTTCCAGTTCCTTGATCAGAGAAGCTTCGGTGTAGCGGGAAGGGGGAGACGTAAAGTTCTGGGATTTGGTAAGTTCACTATGCTCGAGAGCGTCATCTTTGGCATAAGCCGGATCGATCTTTTCACCCTGAATGATATTGACGTGATCATAGCAGATCAGAAAACCGCGTTCCGTGATCTGGTTTCCGGCGGCAGTAAACATGGCCTTGCCCAGAGAGACTGAAGCGGTGGTGACCGCCAGCTTCACTGGCTTCATCTGAGTTGCCACAAAACGTTGCCAGATCAGAGTGTAGAGCCTTAGCTGTTCTTTGGTGAGGAATTCTGCCATGCTCTCGGGAGTGCGGAAGGGATCGGTGGGGCGGATGGCTTCATGCGCGTCCTGAGCTCCGGCTTTGCTCTTGTAAACTCTCACGCTGTCATGCAGCAGATCAGCAGTAAAGCGATCTTTGATCAGGTCGCGGCAGCTCGCAACGGCTTCGTCTGCTATGCGCACGGAGTCCGTACGCATATAGGTGATCAGACCGGTGCGGTCGCCTTTGAGATCAATGCCTTCATAGAGCTGCTGTGCCACGCTCATGGTGCGGGTGGCCTGCATATTGAGCAGTTTGGAAGCCTCCTGCTGCAGGGTGCTGGTGATAAAGGGCGGAGGGGGTTCGATGGCTCTGCTGCTGCGTTTGATCTCACTCAGCACGGCTTCCTTGTCTTTGAGCTCAGACAGCAGCTCCAGCGTGGTTTTCTCGTCCGGGATCTCGATCTTCTTGCCGTCCCATTTCTCCAGGCTTGCTTTGAAGGGGGCCAGTTTGCCTTTCCAGAAATCAGCTTCGATTTTCCAGAACTCTTTGGGGACAAAGGCGTTGATCTCGGCTTCACGTTCGCAAACCAAACGCAGAGCCACGGATTGAACTCTGCCGGCGGAAAGGTCTTTGGCGATCACTTTCCACAGGAGCGGGCTCACGCTGTAGCCCACAATGCGGTCCAGGACCCGGCGGGCTTGCTGGGCGTCCACTTTCGCGACGTCGATCTGCCCCGGTTTTTCGATGGCTTCCGTGATGGCCTTGGAGGTGATCTCATTAAAGACGATGCGATAAATCGGTTTGCCTTTGAGTTCCTTCTCAAAAGCCTTGGACAGATGCCAGGCTATGGCTTCCCCTTCGCGGTCATGATCGCTGGCAAGATAGACTGAATCTGCTTCCTTGACCGCGTCACGCAGTTCACCAATGATCTTGGTCTTGGTCTTATCGATCACATATTGGGGCTCAAAATCCTTGTCCACATTCACGCCCAGAGTTTTCTTGGGCAGATCGCGCACATGGCCAAAGGAGGCTTTGACCGTATATTTATTCTTCAGAAACTTACTGATAGTGCTGGCTTTCGCCGGGGATTCGACAATAATCAAGCCTTTAGCCATAGTTTATCCTTCCTCAAATTCATGCTGGCCACAGCATTTTTTATATTTCTTTCCGCTGCCGCAGGGACAGGGATCGTTGCGTCCGACTTTGCTGGCAACCCTCACGGGGCGCTGCTTTTCCCCTTCCGGAGGAGAGGGATGCGAAAACTGGGGGACCGGGGTCATATTCGAGCTTCCGGCCTGCTGTTGCGCCTGCAGGAAAGCGTTGATGTCCTCATGACTGACGGAGGCGTTGTTCAGCATGCTTTCGATCTGCGCCTGAGACAGGATATAGGTGGTGAAGACCTTGCGGGTCACGGTCTCCCGGATCCTGCCGATCAGGGCTTCAAAGAGATCAAAGCTCTCGCGTTTGTATTCGATCAGGGGGTCTTTGTTGGCATAAGCTCTCAGGTGCACACCGTCCTTGAGCAGATCCATCTCATGCAGATGGTCACGCCATTCGTCGTCCACCACTTCCAGCAGAGCCCTGCGCTCGATGTCCCTCAAAGTTTCTGCTCCGATCGTCTGTTCCTTGTGTTCATAGGACTTCAGCACGAAATCGAGGAGGCTGCTCATCAGCAGCTCCTCATTCAGATGATCGCTTTCCAGATCGGATTCGGAGATCCTCAGATTCAGCCCGCTGTTTACCCAATGCACCAAGCGGGCAAGATTCCAATCCTCAGGATAGCTGTTCGGGGGGATAGTCTCGCGCACCTGGGCTTCGATCGTGTCTGTGATCATTTCCAGGATCTCGTTTTTGATGTTGTAGCCGCGCAAGACGCTGCGGCGGTAGGAATAGATCACCTCACGCTGCTGATTCATGACTTCGTCATATTTGATCAGGTTCTTACGGATCTCAAAATTGTGCTCTTCCACCCGTTTCTGAGCTTTTTCCACGGCTTTTGTCATCCAGGGATGACGGATGGCATCACCCGGCTTGAGCCCTGCTTTGATCATCATCGGAGCCACCCGGTCCGTGCCGAAAAGCCGCATCAGATCATCCTCTAAAGAGAGATAGAATCTGGAGGTTCCGGGATCGCCCTGACGCCCTGCCCGACCTCGCAGCTGACGGTCTATGCGCCGGGATTCATGTCTTTCAGAACCGATCATGTGCAGACCGTCTAAAGGCAGACCATATTGATATTCTTCGGTGATCTTCTCGCTCAATCCGCGATAATTTTCAATTGGTTGAGTCACCACTCCGCTGCCCAGCTTGATATCGGTTCCGCGCCCTGCCATATTGGTGGCAATGGTAACGGCTCCGGGTTGACCCGCGAGGCTCACGATCTCGGCTTCACGCTGGTGTTGACGTGCGTTCAGGACGTTGTGCGCAATATTTCTGCGGCGCAGGAGACGGGAGATGATCTCCGAAACTTCCACGCTGATGGTTCCCACCAGCACGGGCTTTTGTCTTTCATGCCAATAGTTTATCTCGTCTATGATGGCTTGGTACTTCTCGTTTTTGGTGAGGTAGATCACGTCCTCATGATCGATCCGGGTCACCGGGACATTGGTGGGAATCGCCATCACCGGGAGCTTGTAGATCTCCATGAATTCAGATTCTTCGGTGATTGCGGTACCCGTCATCCCTGCCAGTTTCTCAAACATGCGGAAATAGTTCTGCAGAGTGATGGTGGCAAAGGTCTGGCTACCGGCTTCGATAGTGACGTTTTCCTTGGCTTCCAGAGCCTGATGCAGACCGTCCGAAAAGCGGCGTCCGGGCATCTGGCGTCCGGTAAATTCATCCACGATGATGACCTTGTTATCGATCACCACATAGTCGACGTCATTTTCAAAGAGGGTGTAGGCGCGCAGCAACTGACTGATGTTGTGCAGTTTTTCGCTTTTATCCATGAAACGCGCGGTGTGGCGTTCCTTCTGTTTGGCTTTTTGTTCTTCGGAGCTGTTTTCATCCGCGTCGATCTGGCGATAGATCTCGTCCAGACTCTCCATAGTGAAGAGATCGTGCTCGTTTCTGGAGAGCAGATCCCGCCCTTTGTCACAGAGGTCGACCGTGTTCTGCCGTTCTTCAACCACATAGAAGAGCTCGCTGTCCAGCTCGGTCATCATCTTGTCCCGCAGCATGATACCTTCTGTGTCGTTGACCAGCTTCTTGAGCTCGCCTTCCTGCATCAGCTTGGCAAAAGCCTTGTTGCGCGGGGCAGCCCGTTTGACCAGAAGCAGGGATCGGGCCAGCCGATTGTTATCCGGGGAGGGGTTATCTCCGCGCAGTTCTTCTCTGATCTGGGTCAGATAGCGCTGCACTAAAGAGTTTTGCGAATTCACCACCTGTTGAATCGAGGGGCGAAGCTCGGGATAGAAATTCTTGTCCTGAGCGATCGGACCGCTGATGATCAAAGGCGTTCTGGCCTCATCGATTAGGATGCTGTCCACTTCGTCCACGATCGCAAAGTAGAAATCCCGCTGCACCAATTGGGAGGGGGCGACAGCCATATTATCACGCAGATAGTCAAAGCCAAATTCGCTGTTCATGCCATAGGTGACGTCTGCCAGATAGGCTTCCCGGCGTTCATCGAAATTCATTCCGGTGGTGATGCAACCCACGCGCATGCCGTGGAAATTGAAGATCGGGCTCATCCATTCCGCGTCACGCAATGCCAGATAATCATTCACTGTTACAAGGTGGACACCTCTACCGACAAGGGCATTCAGGAAGAGGGGCAGGGTGGCAACCAGGGTCTTGCCTTCACCGGTTGCCATTTCGGCGATCTTGCCGTCATGCAAAACGGCTCCGCCGATCAGCTGGACGTCGAAGGGCACCATGTTCCAGACCTGTTGATGTCCGCGCACATCAAAGGATTGGCCCACCATTCTGCGGCAAGTATCTTTAATGATGGCAAAGACTTCCGTGAGATAATCGTCCAGGGTGTCTTTGGTGAGTTTCTTGAGCTCCTTGCGGGTGCTGTCGATCAGGTTGTCGATGCGGTTGCGTTCGGAATCGTCATTCTCTTCACGATAGGCCACTTCCAGATTTTCCAATTCCTTGCGTGTGGAATCCAGACGCAAGGCAATTTCCGCTCTGATCTCGGTGATCCGGTCCCTGATTTGATCGTCTTCATAGACAGCGAGCTTTTGATAGATTGCATCTATATCTTTGACCAGCGGTTCATAACGTTTTAAGTCTTGCGATGATTTATCACCGAATAATTTCTTGAGGATTCGTTCCAGCATATCTTTTTCCTTGCAGTTGCTTGCTTATTTCGATCAGGATCAAACACAATTATCAACTGACCATCCCTTAAAATCTGAGCGGCAGATTATGTCAACAAAATCGTGTTTTTCAACAGGGGTGTAGGGTTGCAGGGGTGCAGGGGTGAAGTGTACGGTCGCTCGCCGTAGCGCCCATAATGCCCACGATAACCTAATCCGCTTACCGGGGCATGAGTCCTATCCGCGTCGAAGTTTACACCGCGTTTGTGATTTATTCGGGCGGCAGGAAGCTGAGAGAGCTGTTGTGACTTGTTCAGTCGCGGAAATGACTCCTGCGTGATTAGGCTGTATACTTAGTTCGGAACGGAGTCCGAACCTACACGATCTCTGTGTCTCTGTGCCTCTGTGTCGAAAAAAGTAATGAGTAATGAGTAATGAGTAATGAGTGCTGACGCTCTCCTCCTCTCCTCCTCTCCTCTGCTTTTCTCTGTCTTCCTCTGCTTTTCTCTGTGTTGAAAAATCCCTCTGTGTCTCTGTGTCTCTGTGTCTCTGTGTCTCTGTGTTGAAAAAGTGCTAACGTAAGTGCGAGATATCAAATCCGGGGATGTAGAGCTTTTTCTCCAGAGCATCCGTGAGTTTGGATACGATCCAGATCAGGGCCAGATAGACCGCGCCGATCAGGAGGTAGGTTTCCAGATGGAAGAAAGTGTCCGAAGCGAAAAATTTGGCTTGGGAGAGCAGCTCCGGGACCTGAATTATATAGGCCACGGAGGTGTATTTGACCAGATAGATGATCTCGTTGGAAAGCGCGGGGATGGCAAAGCGGAAGGCCTGGGGGAAGATGATGAAGCGAACTGCCTGCCACTTGGTGAGTCCGATCGAATAAGCAGCTTCCATCTGCTCTGTCGTGATCGCCAAAAAGCCGCCTTTCAGATATTCTGCCTGATACGCTGCTGAATTCAGGATAAAGCCGATCAGCGCTGCCACAAAGGGATTTATCCTCAGCCCCAGAGCCGGCAGACCATAGTAAATGAAAAAGAGCTGTACCAGCAGTGGAGTGCCGCGCACGAGGGTGATAAAGCCTTTTGCCAGCAGCTTCCAGGCTTTCCTGCCATACAATATTGCCAAAACGAGAGGGATGGAGGCGATAAAACCGATCGCGGCTGCAATGAAGGTGAGCGCGACCGTGAGCCACAGACCATGCCCGAAAGCAGGAAGGTAGTCCACCAGCGCCGCAAAAAACTTCACAAGGTCTCTCCGTAGAGCTCAGCGATCTTGTGTAGAAAACTGCGGGTGCGTTCGTTTTGGGGATTGGAGAACATCACCTGCGGCGGACTGGCTTCCAGAATGTGTCCCGCTTCCATGAAGATGATCTCATCCGCGACGGATTTGGCAAAGCCCATTTCGTGGGTGACGCAGACCATGGTCATCCCTTCTTTGGCAAGAGTTTGCATCACCTGCAGCACTTCTCCGATCAACTCCGGATCCAGGGCTGAGGTAGGCTCGTCGAAGAGCATCACCAAAGGATCCATGGCCAAAGCCCGGGCAATGCCAACCCTTTGTTGCTGGCCTCCCGAGAGCTGAGCCGGATATTTATCCGCGTGTTGGGCCAGGCCCACTTTGTCCAGATCTGCCATTGCCTTTTTATAAGCCGCGCTCCGGTCCAGATGCTTCACCCGGATCAGCCCCAGAGCCACATTATCTATGGCTTTGAGATGCTTGAACAGGGCAAAATGCTGAAAGACCATCCCAATCTTTTGGCGCATCTGATGCAGATCCGTGCCTTTGGCTGTGAGCTCGGTATCCTGGAGCCAGATCTTTCCGCTATCCGGAGGAGCCAGCATGTTGATGCAGCGCAGCAGAGTGGATTTTCCGGTGCCGGAAGGACCAATGATGACCTTTACCGAGCCTTTGCGGATATCGAAGGAAACTCCGTCCAGAACGGTGTTTTTGCCAAAACTCTTGCGGATGTTTTCGACGCGGACGAGGATGTCATTCATGGCTTACTCCTTGGAGAGGGGTGCAGGGGTGTAGGGGTGCAGGGGTGCAGTGTCCTTGCGCCCTGAATTCAGTGTTCTCAGTGTGCTCAGTACTCTCAGTGTTCTCAGTGTTGGAAAAAGTGATGAGTTATGAGTAATGAGTAATGAGTGCTGACGCTCTCCTCTTCTACTCTGCTTTTCTCTGTCGTCCTCTGCTTTTCTCTGTGTTGAAAACCCCTCTGTGTCTCTGTGCCTCTGTGTCTCTTCGTTAAACAAGTAATGAGTGATGAGTAATGAGTGATGAGCGCGCGCGGCTCCCGTCACTCGTAACTCGTCACTCGTCACTCTATTCATTGATCAGAAATCCGGGCACGGTGTAGCGTCCGGCCACATATTTGAAGAGGTAGAAGAAGAGCTGGAACAGCACGAAGTAGATCAGCGCGCAGGCCAGATAGATCTCGAAGGGCCGAAATGAGGTTACGATCAGGTCACGTCCGTATTTGAGGATTTCCGTGATCCCCACCGCGTAGGCCAGAGGTGAGTCCTTCAACACGATGGTGAACTCATTGGTGAAGCCCGGCAGGGACAAGCGAACTGCCTGAGGCAGAATGATATGGAAGAGGGTTTGGGTCTTGGTCATCCCCAGGGAAAGCCCCGCTTCCATCTGTTCGCTCCCGATCGAGAGGATGGCACCGCGGTAGATCTGAGCCTGATAGGCAGAGGAACAGAGACCCAAAGCCAGCACCACGGAAAGGAAGGGACCCAGGTTCAGACCGAGCTCCGGCAGCCCGAAATAGACGATGAACAGCATCACCAATTGCGGCAGACCCCGGAAGATCCATTCATAGACGGATACGGCTTTGCGCACAGGCTTTTTGCCATAGATGCGCAGAAAGGCAACGGCAATGCCCAAAACCATTCCCAGCAACATGGAGCAGACCGTGATCAACACGGCGATCCATACTCCCTTCAAGAGTAGCGGGAAATTGGTCAACACATACACTAAAGATTCAAGCATCTACGTGGCGGAGCATGCCAATGCTACCGCAATGATCATATCCGGGGACGATTATATAAGGAGGATCGTCCCCGGATCAAATCAGAATTTATTTTTTTGTGGCCGCAGAATCCGCGGCAGGCTTGGGCTCAGCATCACCAAAGTATTTCTGGATGATGTTGAGAATGCCTGCGTTGGTCTTCATTTCGCTGATAATCGCGTTCACTTTGTCTTTATAGACGGAGTTTTTGGGGAAGGCGATACCATAGCTTTCATTGGTCTGGATCTTGAAGACGGTGGCGATGGGTTTCAGCTTGCTATAACCTTCAGCAGCGCTGTCGTCAATGATCACAAAATCGATATTGCCATTGAGCATGTCGGTGATGGCTTCGATGTTGGTGGAATATTTGCGCAGGTTCTTGGCATCCATCAGCTTGGCGGAAACCAGCATGCTGTCCACATAGATCTGACCGGTGGTGCCATTCTGGGCGCCAACCTTATATTTGGCAAGGTCTTCCAGTTTGGTGATCTTGAGCTTGGTATCCGGCTTGGCGATGATCACCTGATTGGCCAGATAATAAGGCTCGGAGAAATCTACCTGGACCTTGCGTTCGTCCGTGATCGTGATCGCGGAGATCGCCATATCGATCTTCCCGCCTGCCAGTGAGGGGATCAGGGAGTCAAATTCCATGTCGATGATCTCATATTTCAGACTCAGCTTTTCAGCGATGATCTTGGCCAGATCCATATCCACACCGGTGAATTCAGCCCCGTCCTTAAACTCGAAAGGAGGATATTCGGCATTGGTGCCGATCCGGAGAATGGTCTCCTTCTTCTTGCCACAGGCACTGAGGATGAGCCCCAGACTGAGCGCAACAATTAGCAGCATAAAAACTGTCTTCTTCATAGCTAAGCTCCTTTGAATCTTTGTTTTATACTATTTAAACAGGATATTTGGCAAGCGCGCGGGATGTCAAGCTAATTCTGTGATTCATGCAGCAATGGAAGCGCGGCTGGGGACATTGCGTTGATATGGGATCTCAACTAATTTTTCTAATCGTCATCTTACTCTCTACGCAAATTCAAATCGGTCTCTTTGGAAAATGAGCTTCTCTAACGTGGTCATAGACTTACCTCGATTGAGTTGAGTTGTTGATAGATCCACTGCTCCCTGTTGGCGATAACCTCAGCGAACACATTACGGGCAGCGATGCCTTCCCGCTTGATCTGGCCCCGGATGAGATATGCGATCTCAGCTACGGTCAGAGCTTACCTGTCTCTTTATCAGTCCAAGACAGGTGCTTGCGTTCGACCCAGGCTATAAGTGGAGCGATCGGAGTCCAGGAAGGCACTTTGCCGGGGAGGGTGGGCAAATCGGGTTCCCTGAAGACTTTGCTTGCAAAGGATTGAGGGTGATAGCGAAAGGCTCATGCTTCACATTGGAGCCTACTCTCAGGATCATGGCTGTATCGGTGGTTTGCA